>NZ_JAAAYH010000017.1:0-51910 GCF_018035285.1 Streptomyces sp. MK37H
TGCGGGCACGGAGTCGGTCGCCTCCGTCCACAGATCCTGCTCGGCGCGATCCGCCTGGATCTGGCGGTACACGAGGAGCCCGCCGATGGCGGCCAGTGCGACCAGGAGCAGCTTCTTCACCGCGCTACCTCGTCTCTTTCTTGACGTAGGGGACCTCTGGCGCCTGATGATACACACCGACCGATACCGATCGGTGACCTATGACCGGCATTGGCCGATGAGAAACCGGGAAGGAAGCGGGGATCAACTCCCTGCCCCCATACGACATCAGCCCGGACGGAGAAGATCTCCATCCAGGCTGATCGCGACGGTGGGGCTAACAGGACTTGAACCTGTGGCCTCTTCCTTATCAGGGAAGCGCTCTAACCGTCTGAGCTATAGCCCCGCGCTGCACCGAAAGATTAGCGCACCACCTGCCCTGTCCCAAAATCGGTAACGGGCGGGCCGCTACTCGTCCTCGGCCAGGGTCAGCTCGACGCCGCCCACGAAGCCCGCCGACAGGTTGTAGATGAAGGCCCCGAGCGTGGCCAGCGCGGTCGCCAGCACCACATTGATCACGGCGATGATCCCGGTGAACCCCAGGACACGCGGAAGCGACAGGAAGGACTCCAGGTCGAACCCGCTGCCCTTCTGCGACTCCGTGGCGTCGCTGATGGTGCCGCCCACCGCGCTGAAGACGCCCATGGCGTCCATGACCATCCACAGCACCGCCACCGCGATCACCGTGCAGATCCCCAGCGCGATCGCCAGCAGGAAGCTGACCTTCATGACCGACCACGGATCGACCCTGGCGACCCGCAGCCGGGCCTTGCGGGTCCGCGGCGCCGGACGGGCCCCCGCGGACGTACGGGGGCGGCGGACGGCCGTGGCGGCCTGCTGGTGCCCCGTCTGGGCGGTCTGGGCCGACTGCCCGGGCACCGCGGAGCCGCCCCGTCCGGCCCCGCCGCCGGGCGGCGGGGCGTACGCCTGCGGCGGGTGGTACGGCTGCGCGGGCTGGGCGGGGGCGGGACGCTCGTTGGGGAGCGGGCTGGAGTGCTGGGGCTTGGGGTGCGGATCGCGCTGCGGCCGCAGCTTCCGGGTCTCGGTCACCGCCGCGGCGGCGGAGTCCCCGGCCGGGCCACGGGCGCCGTCCCCAGCGGTGTGACCACCCGTCGGGGCCCCTGATCCCGGACGCCCTCCGGCGTCCGCACCGCCGCCCGCGGCACCCGTGGCTCCACTCACGACTTACTCCTCGGTCTCGTCGGCCGGGGGCGCTGTGCCCTCGGCCGCCTCGGACTCGGCCTCCTCGGCCGGCGCGTTCACGGTCGCGGTTTCTTCCTCGACCTCTTCAGCCTCACGACCGGCCTCGGCGTTCCGGGCGATGCCGACGACGGCATCGCGCTTGCCCAGGTTGATCAGTTGGACGCCCATGGTGTCACGGCCCGTCTCCCTGACCTCATTGACCCGGGTGCGGATCACGCCACCGCTGAGCGTGATGGCGAGGATCTCATCGGTCTCCTCGACCACCAGCGCCCCGACCAGGGAACCACGGTCCTCGACGATCTTCGCCGCCTTGATACCGAGACCGCCGCGCCCCTGGACGCGGTACTCATCGACATTGGTCCGCTTCGCGTACCCGCCGTCGGTGGCGGTGAACACGAACGTACCGGGCCGGACGACATTCATCGAGAGGAGTTCGTCGCCCTCGCGGAAGCTCATGCCCTTCACACCGGAGGTCGCGCGCCCCATCGGCCGCAGCGAGTCGTCGGTCGCCGTGAACCGGATCGACTGGGCCTTCCTGCTGATCAGCAGCAGATCGTCCGCGGAGGAGACCAGCTCGGCGCCGATCAGCTCGTCCTCGCGGCCGTCCTCCATCTCCCGGAGGTTGATCGCGATCACACCGCCCGAGCGGGGCGAGTCGTAGTCCTTCAGCGGGGTCTTCTTGACCAGGCCGGACTTGGTGGCCAGCACCAGATACGGCACCGCCTCGTAGTCCCGGATGGCGAGAATCCGCGCGATCTTCTCATCGGGCTGGAAGGCCAGCAGATTCGCCACATGCTGGCCGCGCGCGTCACGTCCCGCGTCCGGGAGCTCGTACGCCTTCGCCCGGTAGACCCGGCCCTTGTTGGTGAAGAAGAGCAGCCAGTGGTGGGTGGTCGAGACGAAGAAGTGGGAGACGATGTCGTCCTGCTTCAGCTTCGTCCCGCGCACGCCCTTGCCGCCGCGCTTCTGCGAGCGGTAGTCCTCGGTCTTGGTGCGCTTCACATAGCCGCCACGCGTGATCGTGACGACGATGTCCTCCTCGGCGATCAGGTCCTCGATGGACATGTCGCCGTCGAAGGGGACCAGCTTGGTGCGCCGGTCGTCGCCGAACTTCTCGACGATCGCGGTCAGCTCCTCGCTGATGATCTGCCGCTGCCGCTCGGGCGAGGCCAGGATCGCGTTGTACTCGTTGATCTTGGCCTGCAGCTCGTCGTGCTCCTGGACGATCTTCTGACGCTCCAGGGCGGCCAGCCGCCGCAGCTGCATCTCGAGGATCGCGTTCGCCTGGATCTCGTCGATCTCCAGCAGGCCCATCAGGCCCTCGCGCGCGGTCTCCACCGTGTCGCTGCGCCGGATCAGCGCGATGACCTCGTCGATCGCGTCCAGGGCCTTGAGCAGACCGCGCAGGATGTGCGCCCGCTCCTCGGCCTTGCGCAGCCGGAAGCGGGTCCGGCGGACGATGACCTCGACCTGGTGGGTGACCCAGTTGCGGATGAACGCGTCCAGCGAGAGGGTGCGCGGCACACCGTCGACCAGGGCCAGCATGTTGGCGCCGAAGTTGGTCTGCAGATCGGTGTGCTTGTAAAGGTTGTTGATGACGACCTTGGCGACCGCGTCCCGCTTGAGCACGATGACCAGGCGCTGGCCGGTGCGCGAGGAGGTCTCGTCACGGACGTCGGCGATGCCGCCGACCTTGCCGTCCTTCACCAGGTCGGCGATCTTCTGCGCGAGGTTGTCCGGGTTCACCTGGTACGGCAGCTCGGTGACCACCAGGCACTGCCGGCCCTGGATCTCCTCGACCTCCACCACCGCGCGCATGGTGATCGAGCCGCGCCCGGTGCGGTACGCCTCCTCGATGCCCTTACGGCCGACGACCAGCGCCCCGGTCGGGAAGTCCGGGCCCTTGATCCGGTCGATCAGGGCGTCGAGCAGCTCCTCCTGCGTGGCCTCGGGGTTGGCCAGGGCCCACTGGGCGCCCTCGGCCACCTCGCGCAGATTGTGCGGCGGGATGTTGGTGGCCATGCCGACCGCGATCCCCGCCGAGCCATTGATCAGCAGGTTGGGGAAGCGGGCCGGCAGGACCGTCGGCTCCTGGTTACGGCCGTCGTAGTTGTCCTGGAAGTCGACGGTCTCCTCGTCGATGTCCCGGAGCATCTCCATCGACAGCGGCGCCATCTTGCACTCGGTGTACCGCATGGCCGCCGCGGGGTCGTTGCCCGGGGAGCCGAAGTTGCCGTTGGAGTCGACCAGCGGCATCCGCATGGACCACGGCTGGGCCAGCCGCACCAGCGCGTCGTAGATCGACGAGTCGCCGTGCGGGTGGTAGGTGCCCATGACGTCGCCGACGACGCGGGCGCACTTGTAGAAGCCCTTCTCGGGGCGGTACCCGCCGTCGTACATCGCGTACAGCACCCGGCGGTGCACCGGCTTGAGGCCGTCCCGGACGTCGGGCAGCGCACGGCTGACGATCACGCTCATCGCGTAATCGAGGTACGAGCGCTGCATCTCCGTCTCGAGGCCGACCGGCTCGACGCGGAGGGCGGCGCCCTCGGCGAGCTCGTCGGGGGTCAGGTCGTCGGGCGTGTTCGGGGTGTTCTCGTCGGCCATTGCTGGTCAAAGTCCTTCTGTCGTCTGCGGCTGGGGGCCGACTCAGATGTCGAGGAAGCGGACGTCCTTGGCGTTGCGCTGGATGAACGAGCGCCGTGCCTCGACGTCCTCACCCATGAGGACCGAGAACAGGTCGTCGGCCTGGGCAGCGTCGTCCAGCGTGACCTGGCCAAGAACGCGGTGGTCCTGGTCCATCGTGGTCACCCGCAGCTCTTCGGCGTTCATCTCGCCCAGACCCTTGAAGCGCTGGACCGAGTCGTCCTTGATGCGCTTGCCCTGCTCCCGGCCGGCCTGGATCAGCGCGTCCCGCTCCCGGTCCGAGTACGCGTACTCGACCTCGTCCCGGCCCCACTTGATCTTGTAGAGGGGCGGACGGGACAGGAAGACATGCCCCGCCTCGACCAGCGGGCGCATGAAACGGAAGAGGAAGGTCAGCAGCAGGGTGTTGATGTGCTGGCCGTCGACATCGGCGTCCGCCATCAGGATGATCTTGTGATAGCGGAGCTTGGCGATGTCGAAGTCCTCGTGCACCCCGGTGCCGAAGGCGGAGATCAGCGCCTGGACCTCGTTGTTCTGAAGGATCTTGTCGACCCGGGCCTTCTCGACGTTGAGGATCTTGCCTCGGATCGGGAGGATCGCCTGATACTGCGGGTTGCGGCCGGACTTGGCCGAGCCGCCGGCGGAGTCACCCTCGACGATGAAGATCTCGCACTTCGACGGGTCGTTGGACTGGCAGTCGCTCAGCTTGCCCGGCAGCGAAGCGGTCTCCAGCAGCCCCTTGCGGCGGGTCAGATCGCGCGCCTTACGGGCCGCGACGCGGGCCGTGGCCGCCTGGATGCCCTTGCGGACGATGTCCGCCGCCTCATTGGGATTGCGGTCCAGCCAGTCGGCGAGATGCTCGTTGACGATCTTCTGGACGAAGGTCTTGGCCTCCGTGTTGCCCAGCTTGGTCTTGGTCTGGCCCTCGAACTGGGGCTCGCCCAGCTTGACCGAGATGATCGCGGTCAGGCCCTCGCGGATGTCCTCACCGGTGAGGTTGTCGTCCCGCTCCCGGAGCAGCTTCTTGTCGCGCGCGTACTTGTTGATCAGGTACGTCAGCGCGGCGCGGAAGCCCTCCTCGTGGGTGCCGCCCTCATGGGTGTGGATGGTGTTCGCGAAGCTGTAGACGCCCTCGGTGTACTGGGTGTTCCACTGCATCGCGATCTCGAGGGAGAGCATCCGCTCCTTGTCCTCGGCCTCGAAGCCGATCACCGTGGGGTGGACCAGCTCGCCCTTGCGGGAGTTGAGGTAGGTGACGAAGTCGACGATGCCGCCCTCGTAGTGGTACTTCACGGAGAGCGGCTTGCCCTCCTCGTCCACATGGGCCTCGCGCTCGTCCGTCAGCGAGATCGACAGGCCCTTGTTGAGGAACGCCATCTCCTGGAAGCGCCGGGCCAGCGTCTCGAAGGAGTACTCGGTGGTCTCGAAGACCTCCGGGTCCGCCCAGAAGGTGACCGTGGTGCCGGTCACCTCGGTGGCCTCGTGCTTGGCGAGCGGCGCCGTGGGGACGCCCATCTTGTAGTCCTGCGTCCAGCGGTGGCCGTCGGTCTTGACCTCGACGGACACCTTGCTGGACAGGGCGTTCACGACGGAGACGCCCACGCCGTGCAGACCACCGGAGACGGCGTAGCCGCCGCCGCCGAACTTACCGCCCGCGTGCAGCACCGTCAGCACGACCTCCACGGCCGGCTTCCCCTCCGAGGGGACGATGCCCACGGGGATCCCGCGGCCGTTGTCCACGACGCGGACGCCGCCGTCGGCGAGGATCGTGACCTCGATGGTGTCCGCGTGACCGGCCATGGCCTCGTCGACGGAGTTGTCGACGACCTCCTGGACGAGGTGGTGCAGGCCGCGCTCACCGGTGGAACCGATGTACATACCGGGTCGCTTGCGGACCGCCTCCAGCCCCTCCAGAACGGTGATCGCACTGGCGTCGTACGACGGCGGAGCCAGGGCCTCGCCGTCGGGCGTGGACGGGATGTTTTCGATGGGGTTGCCGGAATCGGCCACGAAGCGCCCTTTCTGGCACAGCACAAGCCGTCTCCGGGCAGGCGGGAGCGGCTGCGTCGTTCAACATGTGTCCGCAAGCGCTCGGTGCGCCAGCGGCGACGGTGTACGGCCCCAGTCTACCGGTAGCGCCGACAAGAATGGGGGCTTGCTGCCGTCTGAGTCCGCATGTGCCGCCCTGAACCGGCCGCCAGCGACTCCCCATATGCGGGGACGGGCTCCAAGAGGCTCACGCCGCCACTCAGCGCTTCGGGCTGTCAACCACCGGCTACCGTGACCGGGGTCTCAGCAGTCACCCTGTTACCCCCGG
This sequence comes from Streptomyces sp. MK37H, assembly GCF_018035285.1. Lineage (NCBI taxonomy): Bacteria > Bacillati > Actinomycetota > Actinomycetes > Kitasatosporales > Streptomycetaceae > Streptomyces > Streptomyces sp. MK37H. The sequence continues at coordinate 6,206 of NZ_JAAAYH010000017.1, forward strand.
TTAACACCAGCGCTCGAACGCCGGTCAGCCGTAGGTGTCCCCCGGGCCCGTGGAGCCCGGGGAGCGCAGCGGGCCGTAGCGCCGGGGCGGGCCGCCGGGGCCCAGAACCTTGATCAGCTTCACCGTGCCCTGGCCCAGATCGGCGTTGAGCCGGGCCACGAGCTGGGGCGCGAGCAGCCGCAGCTGGGTCGCCCACGCCGTGGAGTCGCAGCGCACCGTGAGCACCCGGGCGTCCTCGTCGTAGCGCTGGGGCTCGCAGTGCTGGGCCACCTCGGGGCCCACCATCTGGGGCCAGCGGCCCATCACCCCGCCGACCGCGGCCGGGGTCTCCCAGCCACGCTCGGTGATCAGCCGGTTGATCGCCGCACCGAGCGGAAGCGGATCGCGGCCATCGGCGCGCGCGCCGGAGCGCAGGCCCCCTCTGCGCGCCTGCTTCTTCTGCTGGGCCGCCGCCCCCCGGGCGCGCGCCTGCTCCTTGGCGGCGCGCAGCGCCACCCGCGCGAGATCGACCCCTGAGGGCTCGGGCACCGGCGAGGACCCGGGCGCCGCCGAGGGCCGCGCGGGCTGGTCCATCCCGTCGGTCATACGCGCCGCACCTCGCCCTCGGACACCGCATAGCGCGTACCGGTCAGCACATGCGGGACGTCGTCCTCCACCGCCGCGGTCACCAGCACCTGCTCCCCGGGGGCGACCAGCTCGGCCAGCCGCTCCCGGCGCCGCTCGTCCAGCTCCGCGAAGACGTCGTCGAGCACCAGCACCGGCTCGCCCGCCTCGGCGCGCAGCAGATCGTAGGAGGCCAGCCGCAGGGCGAGGGCGTACGACCAGGACTCGCCATGGCTGGCGTAGCCCTTCGCGGGGAGCCGGCCCAGCTTGAGCACCAGGTCGTCGCGGTGCGGGCCCACCAGCGTGACCCCGCGCTCGATCTCCTGCTTACGGGCCTCGGTGAGGGCGGCCATCAGCAGCTCGTACAGCTCCTCGCGGCTGCCCGCGTCGGCCAGCCCCTCACCAGCCGAGCCGCGGTACTCCAGCAGCACCGGGCCGCCGCCGGGGGCGAGCTGCTCGTACGCCTTGTCGGCGAGCGGCTGGAGCACGGAGATCAGATCGAGCCGCTGGGCGAGCAGCTCGGCACCGGCCCGGGCCAGATGCTGGTCCCAGACGTCGAGAGTGGACAGGGCCGCGTCGCCGCCCCCGCTGCGCGAACCGTGGCGCCGGGCCAGGGCGGCGGTCTTCAGCAGGGTGTTGCGCTGCTTCAGCACCCGGTCGTAGTCGGAGCGGACCCCCGCCATCCGGGGCGCCCGCGCGGTGATCAGCTCATCCAGGAACCGGCGGCGCTCGCCCGGATCGCCCTTGACCAGGGCCAGATCCTCGGGCGCGAACAGCACCGACCGCAGGATCCCCAGCACATCACGCGGTCTGACCTGCGACGATCGATTGATACGGGCGCGATTGGCCTTGCCCGGGTTGAGCTCGAGCTCGATCAGCTGCTGCCGGTCCCCCTGGACGACCGCGGCCCGGACCACGGCCCGCTCCGCGCCCATGCGGACCAGCGGGGCGTCGGAGGAGACCCGGTGGCTGCCGAGGGTGGCGAGATAGCCGACGGCCTCGACGAGATTGGTCTTGCCCTGGCCGTTGGGCCCGACGAAGGCCGTGACGCCCGGGTCGAGCGCCACCTCGGCCCGGACGTACGAGCGGAAGTCGGCGAGCGAGAGATGCGTGACGTGCATAGTGGGCTGCGCCGACCTCCCCCGGCAGTACTGCTTGCTTCCGACCCCGAGGGGTGGTTACTTCTCGTTGCTCTCGACCGCGTGGCCACCGAACTGATTGCGCAGCGCGGCGACCATCTTCATCTGCGGCGAGTCCTCCTGGCGGGAGGCGAACCGGGCGAAGAGCGACGCAGTGATCGCGGGCAGCGGCACGGCGTTGTCGATCGCGGCCTCCACGGTCCAGCGGCCCTCACCGGAGTCCTCCGCGTAGCCCCGCAGCTTGCCCAGGTGCTCGTCCTCGTCCAGGGCGCGGACGGCCAGGTCCAGCAGCCAGGAGCGGATGACCGTGCCCTCCTGCCAGGAGCGGAAGACCTCGCGGACGTCGGTGACCGAGTCCACCTTCTCCAGCAGCTCCCAGCCCTCGGCGTACGCCTGCATCATCGCGTACTCGATGCCGTTGTGGACCATCTTGGCGAAGTGGCCCGCGCCGACCTTGCCGGCGTGGACGGCGCCGACCTCGCCCTCGGGCTTGAGCGCGTCGAAGATCGGCTGGACCCGGGCCACATGGTCGGCGGCGCCGCCGTACATCAGCGCGTAGCCGTTCTCCAGACCCCAGACACCACCGGAGACACCGCAGTCGACGAAGCCTATGCCCTTGGCGTTGAGCTGCTCGGCGTGCTTCTCGTCGTCGGTCCAGCGGGAGTTCCCGCCGTCCACGACGATGTCGCCGGGCGACAGCAGCTCGGCCAGCTCATCGATGGTGATCTGGGTGGGGACGCCCGCCGGGACCATGACCCACACCACTCGCGGGCCCTTGAGCTTGTTGACGAGCTCATCGATGCTGTGGACATCGGCGACGTCCGGGTTGCGGTCGTATCCGATGACGGTGTGGCCTGCGCGGCGGATGCGCTCGCGCATGTTGCCGCCCATCTTGCCGAGGCCGATGAGACCGAGCTCCATCAGTGATCCTTTGTGCCGTAGTCCGTTGCGTTTCGCGGTGAATCCGAGCCTACGCCCGCGGGTAGCCGCACAGATGTGGGCTACACCTGCTCATTCGCTCGGCTTTCAGCCGCTCAGTCGGACCGGCATGATCAGGTACTTGTACGCCTCGTCCGCCTCGGCGTCCATGGCGGGCTTGCCACTCAGCAGGGCGGGCTTGGTCGAGGTGGTGAAGGACAGCTGGGCGACCGGCGAGTCGATCGCGCTGAGCCCGTCCAGCAGGAACGTCGGGTTGAAGGCGATCGAGATGTCGTCGCCGTCGAGCTGGGCGTCCACCCTTTCCACAGCCTGTGCGTCGTCGCTGGATCCGGCCTCCAGGATCAGCACGCCCTGCTCGAAGGTGAGCCGCACCGGGGTGTTGCGCTCGGCGACCAGGGCCACACGCTTGACGGCCTCGACGAACGGGGCGGTCTCGATCACCGCGACCGAGTTGAACTCGGTGGGGAAGAGCGTGCGGTACTTCGGCAGGTCGCCCTCGAGCAGCCGGGTGGTCGTACGGCGCCCGGCGCCCTCGAAGCCGATCAGGCCCTCGCCCGCACCCGAGCCGGAGAGCGCGAGCGCGACGGTGTCACCGCTGGTCAGCGACTTGGCGGTGTCGAGGAGCGTCTTGGCGGGCACCAGCGCGACGGCGGAGATGTCGGGAGTCTCGGGCTTCCACAGGAACTCGCGGACCGCGAAGCGGTAGCGGTCGGTGGAGGCCAGCGTGACGGTGTCGCCCTCGATCTCGATCCGCACACCCGTGAGCACCGGCAGGGTGTCGTCACGGCCGGCGGCGATGGCGACCTGGGCCGCGGCGGCGGCGAAGACCTCACCGGGGACGGTGCCGGTCGCGGTCGGCATCTGCGGCAGTGCCGGGTACTCCTCCACAGGCAGGGTGTGGAGTGTGAATCGCGAGGAGCCGCAGACCACGGTCACCCGCACCCCGTCGCTGGAGATCTCCACAGGGCGGTTGGGAAGGGCGCGGCAGATGTCGGCGAGGAGCCGGCCGGAGACGAGGACGGTGCCGTCGTCCTCGATGTCGGCCTCCACCGAGACGCGGGCCGAGACCTCGTAGTCGAAGCCGGAGAGGCTGAGCGCGCCTTCCTCCGCCTTCATCAGGATCCCCGCGAGGACGGGCACCGGCGGTCGGGCCGGGAGGCTGCGGGCCGTCCAGGCCACTGCCTCCGCGAGTACATCGCGCTCCACCCGGATCTTCACCGTAAGCCGCCTCCTGCTGTTGCTGGCTCGCCCTGCTGGCCTTCGTCGTCGGCTGTGTCGCCGGAGACCAGTCTGACGCACGCCGCCGACAGTCGGTGCGGCTCGGGGTCAAGTCGGTGCGCGGGGTGTCGGGCGGCTCGGCCCGAGGTTGTGCACAGGCCCCACTTCGAAGCGATTTCCTCGCTATCTCTATGTGGTCGTAGTAGTAGGCCCTGTGGAAACCGTGGAAAACTCGATCTTCCCTGGTCAGAGGCGATTTTTTGTCCACCGGGCCTGTGGGTGGGGGCGGTGGACAACCAGGGCTTTCTGTGGACGCCGAAGAGTTCTGCACATGCGATGCACAGACATCGCCCGGTTCTCCCCAGCGCCGTCCCCAGTTTTACCCACCTTCCCCACAGCCCAACCCGCCTCTTCGGTGTGACGCCTTTCACTCGGCCCGGTGACCGTGGCCGTTTCGTTGCCGAACAGTGGACAGCGGTGTGGAGAAGCTGTGGGCAACGGGCTTTTGGCTGTGGGTTGCCGGTGGACAAGCTGACGCGCGGCCTGTGGGCATCTCGATCATCCACAGTCTGTGGACTCCCGTTAGCCACAATTCCACAACCCGCTGACCTCGGGGGATCCCCTTTCCACCGGACACCCTGTGGACGCTATCGGGACAACTCCCATGTCCCCAGGGTGTGGACGGTGGATGAGCTGTGGATCTGTGGAGAACCGGGCCGGCCGGGCAGGGAATCGAACAGCTTCGTAGCGGTGAACGACGAGGGACGGCGATGTAACGAGGGAGGACGACGAAGGGCGCCCCGGGAGATGTCCGTCCCGGAGCGCCCTTCAGCGGTTCGCGGTGGCCCTGCGGGCCCCTCTCAGCCGTTCTTGATGCGGTTGGTCAGCTCGGTCACCTGGTTGTAGATGGAGCGCCGCTCGGCCATCAGCGCCCTGATCTTGCGGTCGGCGTGCATCACCGTCGTATGGTCGCGGCCGCCGAACTGCGCGCCGATCTTGGGCAGCGAGAGATCGGTCAGCTCCCGGCAGAGGTACATCGCGATCTGCCGCGCGGTGACCAGCACCCTGCTGCGGGAGGCGCCGCACAGATCGTCGACCGTGTGCCCGAAGTAGTCGGCGGTCGCGGCCATGATCGCGGTGGCGGTGATCTCCGGGGCCGCGTCCTCGCCGCCGGGGATCAGATCCTTCAGCACGATCTCGGTGAGTCCGAGGTCCACCGGCTGCCGGTTCAGGCTCGCGAAGGCCGTCACTCTGATCAGCGCGCCCTCCAGCTCACGGATGTTGCGGGAGATCCGCGAGGCGATGAACTCCAGCACCTCCGGCGGTGCGTTCAGCTGCTCCTGCACCGCCTTCTTACGGAGGATCGCGATGCGGGTCTCCAGCTCCGGCGGCTGCACATCGGTGATCAGGCCCCACTCGAAGCGGTTGCGGAGCCGGTCCTCCAGGGTGACCAGCTGCTTGGGCGGCCGGTCGGAGGAGAGCACGATCTGTTTGTTGGCGTTGTGGAGCGTATTGAAGGTGTGGAAGAACTCCTCCTGCGTCGACTCCTTGCTCGCCAGGAACTGGATGTCGTCGACCAGCAGGATGTCCATGTCGCGGTAGCGCTTGCGGAACGCGTCCGCCTTGCCGTCGCGGATGGAGTTGATGAACTCGTTGGTGAACTCCTCCGAGCTCACATAGCGCACCCGGGTGCCGGGGTAGAGGCTGCGGGCGTAGTGCCCGATGGCGTGCAGCAGGTGGGTCTTGCCGAGCCCGGACTCGCCGTAGATGAACAGCGGGTTGTACGCCTTGGCCGGTGCCTCGGCGACGGCGACCGCCGCGGCGTGCGCGAAGCGGTTGGACGCGCCGATGACGAAGGTGTCGAAGAGGTACTTGGGGTTCAGCCGCGCGGTCGGCTCACCGGGGCCGGACGCGGGCGCGGGCTGAGCGGCGAGCGGGCCGGGGGCGCCGGTCTGCGAGGGCAGCACGGGCGGGCCGCCGCGGGCCCGCTCGAGCGGGTCGGGCAGATCGTGGCGCTGCTCGTACGGCGGGCGCTCGGGGCTCGCCCCGGGGCCGGGGATGCCACCGGGACCGCCCGGCCCGGGGCGCTCGGCACCCGGGCCGCGGTAGTCGCCGCGCGGCTGCGGCTCGTACGGCTGCTGGTCATAGCCGGACTGCTGGTCGTAGCCGGACTGCTGGTCATAGCTGGACGAGGCGCGCTGGGATGCGTACGGGTCGCTCTCGGGGAAGCCGCCGAGCCGGGGCTGCTGCCAGCCGTAGTCGTCACGGCCCCGCGGCCAGGCGCCCGGTTCGGGGCGCGACTGCTGATACCCGGGGTACGCGGGGCGGGCCGACGGAAGATCGTCCGGCGCCTGGCGGCCATAGCCGTCCCGGCCGTCGTAGCTCTCGTAGGACTCGCGCTGCTCGCGATGGGGCTGCGGGGGGACGATCGGTTCGCCGGCGGACTCGTCCACGGTGATCGCGATGCGGATCGGGCGGCCGCACTCCCGGCTCAGCGTCTCGCTGACGACGGGGGCCAGCCGGCCCTCCAGTACGCCCTTGGCGAATTCATTGGGGACGGCGAGCAGCGCGGTGTCGGCGACCAGCGCGAGGGGCTGGCACCGCTTGATCCAGTGCTCGTCCTTGGCTTCGACGCCTTGTCCGCCCTGCCCGGAGCCCTCTCCCAGCAGCCGCTCGAGCACACGTGGCCACACTGCGGCAAGATCGGCGGGTACGTCAGCCACAGGGCACGCTCTCTCACTCGCTGGGTGGGGGACGCCGACAGGTCCCACGAATGCGTGGTTCTCGGGACGGGCGTGAAGGAATCGGAGCCCAGCCACGGTAGTCAGGCCGGGGTGCGCGGTTCAAGTCGTTGTCCACAGGGTGTGTACAAATGTGCCATGCGATGTCGCCGGGCGTTCCCTTGCCCCTAGGTTGTGGGGGATGGCGCGCTGTCAGGGTGTCGGCCACCGGTTTGACCGGATGGCGTAACCGCGCGTACCGTAACCAGGTCGAGTTGTCGATGGCTGCTGCCGCCTGCCTCCGATGGGCAAGGATTCACGGGCTGATGGTCCGTGGTCGTGAAGCGGTGCACTCGGGCGTATTGCGAGCTACTCGTGGGCGCACGGTGACAGCCAAGCGATAGACCGCCACCATCCGATTCATTTCTGGAGCCCCCGAGTGAGCAAGCGCACCTTCCAGCCGAACAACCGTCGTCGCGCGAAGACCCACGGCTTCCGGCTGCGGATGCGCACCCGTGCCGGCCGCGCGATCCTCGCGTCCCGCCGTAGCAAGGGTCGCGCCCGCCTGTCGGCCTGAGCAGCCTGACCCAAGGTCCATGACGTGCTGCCTACCGAACATCGGCTGAGGCGGCGCGAGGACTTCGCGGCCGCGGTACGCCGAGGACGCAGGGCCGGGCGCCCGCTCCTTGTCGTGCACCTTCGCACCGGCCTCACCAGCGGTGATACGGACCCGCACGCATCCGGGGAGAGTGCTCCTCCGGCGCGTGCGGGTTTCGTCGTAAGCAAGGCGATCGGCGGTGCCGTCGTCCGCAATCTGGTGAAGCGGAGACTGCGCCACCTGATGCGGGACCGCATCGACCGATTTCCCGCAGGTAGCCTTGTGGTCGTACGGGCGCTGCCCGGCGCGGGTGAGGCGGGTTACGACCAGCTCGCCCGCGATCTCGACACGGCAGTGCAGCGGCTACTGGGAGGGGTGCCGCGATGAAGTACCCGCTGCTGTGGTTGATCAAGCTGTACCAGTGGACCATCAGCCCGATGCTGGGACCGGTCTGCAAGTACTACCCGTCGTGCTCGCACTATGGCTATACGGCCATCAACCGGCACGGTGCGGTAAAAGGAACGGCGCTGACGGCCTGGCGCATCCTGCGCTGCAATCCATGGTCACTCGGTGGCGTCGACCACGTCCCGCCCCGGAAGCGTCCGGTGTGGCACCAGCGGCTGCGGAACCGCCTCGGCGGGCATCCGGCTGTGGAGCCTGCCGCACAGCCCGAGACCCAGCCCAAAGCCCAAGGAGCCTGATTCGTGGACACGATCCTCGGTCCTCTTTATGACGTAGTTTCCTGGATCATCGTCCAGTTCCACTCGTTCTACAGCTTGATCTTCGATCGGGACAGTGGCTGGGCGTGGGGTCTGTCCATCGTTTCCCTGGTGGTGCTGATCCGGATCTGCCTGATCCCGCTCTTCGTGAAGCAGATCAAGTCGACGCGGAACATGCAGGCGCTCCAGCCCAGGATGAAGGCGATCCAGGAGCGCTACAAGAGCGACAAGCAGCGCCAGTCCGAAGAGATGATGAAGCTCTACAAGGAGACGGGTACCAACCCGCTCTCGAGCTGTCTGCCGATCCTCGCGCAGTCGCCGTTCTTCATCTCGCTGTACCAGGTGCTCAACCACATCGCGAACAACAGGACGGTCGGTGTCATCGACCAGTCGCTGCTGGACAGCGCCCGTAACGCCCACATCTTCGGCGCTCCGCTGTCGGTGAAGTTCATGGACTCGGCCTCGAAGGTCGAATCCCTCGGCGCCTCGCTGACCGACGTCCGCATCGTGACGATCACCATGATCGTCCTGATGTCGGCCTCGCAGTTCTTCACCCAGCGCCAGCTGATGACCAAGAACGTCGACCTCACGGTGAAGACGCCGTTCATGCAGCAGCAGAAGATGCTGATGTACGTCTTCCCGATCATGTTCGCCGTCTTCGGCATCAACTTCCCCGTCGGTGTCCTCGTCTACTGGCTGACCACCAACGTCTGGACCATGGGCCAGCAGATGTTCGTCATCCGCCGGAACCCGACCCCGGGCAGCGTGGCCTTCAAGGCCCGCCAGGAGCGGCTGCGGGCCAGCGGCAAGCTGAAGGAGGAGCCGGCCGAGGTCGCCGCGAAGGAGGCGGCCGAGACGGCGCGGGCCAACCGTCAGCAGCCCAAGCGCCAGACGAAGGCACAGCGCTCCACGACCGGCCACAGCAAGGCCAGCTCGCAGCCGGCCTCCTCGGTCTCCACGGAGAAGTCCACCGAGGACAAGCCCGCCGAGAAGCAGGGCCCGGGGCAGAAGAAGGGCGCGCAGGGCGGCAAGCCGGCCGGCGGCGGCTCGGCTTCCGGCTCCTCCCGTGGCTCGAAGTCCGGCCAGCGCAAGGGCCAGCAGCGCCCCAAGCACCCGTCCAAGAAGTAACGAAGGAGTCCATCCGTGACGGAAGGCACCACCCCGGCAGCCGAGGGTGTCGACACCCTGACCCGCCTTGAGCAGGAAGGGGAGATCGCGGCCGACTACCTCGAGGGGCTGCTGGACATCGCGGACCTCGACGGCGACATCGACATGGACGTCGAGTCCGATCGCGCAGCGGTGTCGATCATCAGCGACTCGACCAGTCGTGATCTGCAGAAGCTGGTCGGCCGCGATGGCGAGGTGCTGGAGGCCCTTCAGGAGCTGACCCGCCTCGCGGTGCACCGGGAGACCGGTGACCGCAGCCGGCTGATGCTCGACATCGCCGGATATCGGGCCCGTAAGCGTGCCGAACTGACCGAGCTGGGCACCAAGGCGGCCGAGGAGGCGAAGGGCACCGGTCAGCCGGTGAAGCTCAAGGCGATGACGCCCTTCGAGCGGAAGGTGGTGCACGACGCGGTGGCCGCCGCCGGACTGCGCAGCGAGTCCGAGGGCGAGGAGCCCCAGCGCTGCGTGGTCGTGCTTCCGGTCTGAAGCGGTTCCGCTCGTGATCCACACGGCCCCGTCTGCACGCAGACGGGGCCGAACCTTGTCAGCCTTACATCATCGTTCAGCAGAGTGTTCGGTACGGAAGGACGGTCCCCGTGACGGAAGCAGCGGAGCTCCCCCCGGCGCCCCCCGAGGCAAGGGACGTATTCGGTGACCGCTTCCCGGAGGCCGTCCGATACGGCGAGCTGCTGGCCGATGTGGGCGTGACCCGCGGGCTGATCGGCCCGCGCGAGGTGCCGCGGCTGTGGGAGCGGCATCTGCTGAACTGCGCCGTGCTCTCCGAAGTGGTGCCCGAGGGCGTCACCGTCTGCGACGTGGGCTCGGGCGCCGGGCTCCCCGGTATCCCGCTCGCCCTGACCCGTCCCGATCTCCGGATCACGCTGCTGGAGCCCTTGCTGCGCCGGACCAACTTTCTGCGGGAAGTGGTGGAGCTGCTGGGGCTGGAGCATGTGACCGTGGTGCGCGGCCGCGCCGAGGAGGTCCTCGGCAAGCTGACCCCGATGCATGTGGTGACGGCACGGGCGGTGGCCCCGCTGGACCGGCTGGCCGGGTGGGGGGTTCCGCTGCTGCGCCCGTACGGCGAGATGTTGCTACTGAAGGGCGACACCGCCGAGGAGGAGCTGAAGCAGGCCCGGGCCGCGCTGGGGAAGCTGGGCGTGGTGGGGACCTCGGTGCTGCATGTCGGTGAGGGAGTGGTGGACCCGCCGTCCACAGTGGTGCGGGTCGAGGTCGGGGAGAGCCCTGGGGGTGTGCGCTTCGCGGCTAAGCGGGCCAAGGCGGCTCGCCGGTCGCCGCGCCGTCGGCCCTGAATCAGGAGCATTGCTCCATACAAGCTGGCAAAACTACACATACCGGAGTGTCGCGACCCATCGACGAGGCCTCCCGTGCATCGTGTTTCACGTGAAACGTCGCTCCCTGCTGCATGGAATCATCAGTCGCGGTCGTGCGGCGGCCTTGCCCCGCGACCGCCGACCCCGTATCAACGTGGATTCATCCACAGGAGAACGGGCCTCGCTGGTTCACGACCCCAAAAGCATGGCAGGCTCTGCTTATTGCGAGCCTGATGTCGAGGAGAGTGAATCCTTGCGGTCCGACGCCAACATCGCGGGGCCGATGACCGATCCGGTCCCCGGCCCCCGTACCGAATCGCCGGGGGAGGATGTTTCACGTGAAACGCCGCCTCCGATGGACGACACCCCTATCGGCCGTGCCGCTCAGTTGGCGGTCGAAGCCCTGGGCCGCGCCGGTGAGGGGCTGCCCAGGCCGGAGCAGACCCGGGTGATGGTGGTCGCCAACCAGAAGGGCGGGGTCGGGAAGACCACGACCACGGTCAATCTGGCCGCCTCGCTCGCCCTGCACGGTGGTCGCGTGCTGGTGATCGATCTCGACCCACAGGGCAATGCCTCGACGGCGCTGGGGATCGACCACCATGCCGAGGTTCCATCGATCTATGACGTGCTGGTCGACAGCAAGCCGTTGTCCGATGTGGTGCAGCCGGTCCCGGATGTGGAGGGCCTCTTCTGTGCTCCGGCCACGATCGATCTCGCCGGTGCCGAGATCGAGTTGGTCTCCCTGGTGGCCAGGGAGAGCCGGCTTGAGCGGGCCATCGAGGCGTACGAGCAGCCGCTGGACTACATCCTCATCGACTGCCCGCCCTCGCTGGGCCTGCTGACGGTCAATGCGCTGGTGGCCGGCGCGGAAGTGCTGATCCCGATCCAGTGCGAGTACTACGCGCTGGAGGGGCTGGGGCAGCTGCTGCGGAATGTGGATCTGGTGCGGGGCCACCTCAATCCAAAGCTCCATGTCTCGACGATCCTTCTCACCATGTACGACGGTCGCACCCGGCTGGCCTCCCAGGTCGCCGACGAGGTGCGGAGCCACTTCGGCGGTGAGGTGCTCCGGACGAGCATTCCCCGATCGGTGCGCATCTCCGAGGCCCCCAGCTATGGGCAGACCGTCCTCACCTATGACCCGGGGTCGAGTGGGGCCCTCTCCTATCTGGAGGCGGCCCGCGAGATCGCCCTCAGAGGTGTCGGCGTGCACTACGAAGCCCAGCACGCCCATGCCTTGCCCGAGCTCAGCCAGCACGACCAGCACAGCAGCATGCAGGAGGGGATTCAGTGAGTGAGCGACGCAGAGGACTGGGCCGTGGGCTCGGTGCCCTGATCCCTCCCGCGCCGAAGGGGACGGACAACGCCGCGTCCTCGGCGGGGGCGGGAACGGTCACGACGACCGGGGCCACCACCTCACCGACCGCGGTCCCGGTGCTCACCCAGGAGCGCGGGGTGGCGGCGGCCAAGGTGGCCGGACTGGCCACGCACACCGTTCCACAGGAAACCGAGCCCGCGCCGAGGGAGCAGGAGCCCGAGGCCGCCGCCCCGGAGGCGATGCCGGAGGAGGTGGCCGGGGCCCACTTCGCCGAGCTGCCGCTGGACTTCATCACCCCCAACCCGCGGCAGCCCCGTGAGGTCTTCGACGAGGACGCGCTGGCCGAACTGGTCACCTCGATCCAGGAGGTCGGTCTCCTCCAGCCCGTCGTCGTACGGCAGTTGGCGCCGGAGCGCTACGAGCTCATCATGGGCGAGCGGCGCTGGCGGGCCTGTCGTGAGGCCGGGCTGGAGAAGATCCCCGCGATCGTCCGGGCCACCGATGACGAGAAGCTCCTCCTGGACGCGCTGCTGGAGAACCTCCACCGGGCCCAGCTGAATCCGCTGGAAGAAGCGGCGGCGTACGACCAACTGCTGAAGGACTTCAACTGCACGCATGACGAGCTGGCCGACCGCATCGGGCGCTCGCGCCCGCAGGTCTCCAATACGCTGCGGCTGCTGAAGCTCTCCCCGTCCGTCCAGCGCAGGGTGGCGGCCGGGGTTCTCTCCGCGGGGCATGCCCGGGCGCTGCTCTCCGTGGACGACGCGGAGGAGCAGGACCGGCTGGCCCATCGCATCGTCGCCGAGGGGCTCTCGGTGCGTGCGGTGGAGGAGATCGTCACTCTGATGGGATCGCGATCGGGCGGCACGACCAAGCCCAAGAGCCCGAGGGCGGGCGCGAGGGTGTCCCCCGCACTCACGGATCTGGCCTCACGTCTCTCCGATCGGTTCGAGACGCGGGTGAAGGTCGACCTCGGTCAGAAGAAAGGAAAGATCGTCGTCGAGTTCGCCTCAATAGAGGATCTCGAGCGGATCCTCGGCACGCTGGCCCCCGGTGAGGGGCCGGTGCTGGAGCAGCCGCTCTCCTCCGAGGGCGGAGCGGCGGACGAGGACGAGTGAGGCGCTGCCCGTGCGGTCATGCCGTACGGAAGGGCAGCGCGGGGCGGGTCGCGTTCCGACATGGTCGGAACGCGACCCGCTGTTTGCCCAAGGGCGGTATCGGTGCAATCTCGGCACGGATACGATGCGATCAGGTAGGGCGGATCCATGTGGAGGCGCCGCATGTGGAGGGCAGGGCCATGCGATCGGTGAGCCGCACCGGACTGTTGGCCACAGGATTGGGCCTGGGAGCTGTCGGCGGTTTCGTCGGCAGTCTGCTCAGGGAGCGTAGTGCGCTGTCAGCCGCCCGTGGCGCGGCTGGCCACGGAAGTGAAGGACTGGCTTCATGGGGCGTCGGCTCGTACCGCTCACGCTGGACAACCTCCCGGACATCCCCAAGCGCTGCCGCGCCTGTGTCTTCTGGGAGCTCGATCCGGTCAGCGGCGAAGCAGCCGTAAGGGCCGGGCGGCCGGAGCTGGAGAAAGAGGCATGGATCTCCGCCGTTCTGCTGGAGTGGGGATCCTGCGGCCGGGTGGTCTATGTCGATGAGGTCCCGGTGGGCTTTGTGCTGTACGCGCCTCCGGCGTATGTGCCGCGCTCGACGGCCTTCCCGACCAGTCCGGTCGCGGCGGATGCCGTCCAGCTGATGACGGCATGGCTGATGCCCGGATATCAGGGGCAGGGGCTGGGCCGGGTGATGGTGCAGACCGTCGCCAAGGATCTGATCCGCCGGGGCTTCAAGGCGGTGGAGGCGTTCGGGGACGCCACCTGGAAGGAACCGGCGTGTGTGCTGCCCGCCGATCATCTGCTGGCCGTGGGCTTCAAGACCGTACGGCCGCATCCGCGCTACCCCCGGCTGAGGCTGGAGCTGAGGACGACGATCTCCTGGAAGGAGGATGTCGAGCTGGCGCTGGACCGGCTGCTCGGCGCCGTCCAGAAGGAGCCCGCGCTTCGGCCGCTGTAGCGGGTTTCACGTGAAACACGAAGGGGCTGCCCCGATGGGCAGCCCCTTCGTGTGTGAGGGCGACGCGTGGTGTGCTCAGCCGATGAAGTTGGCCAGATCGCGCTCGATGGCGGCCTTGGGCTTGGCGCCGACGATGGTCTTGGCGACCTCGCCGCCCTGGTAGACGTTGAGCGTCGGGATGGACATCACGCCGTACTTGGCGGCCGTCGCCGGGTTCTCGTCGATGTTGAGCTTGGCGATGACGATCTTGTCGGGGTGCTCGGCCGCGATGGCCTCCAGGGAGGGGGCGATCTGGCGGCACGGACCGCACCAGGCGGCCCAGAAGTCGACGAGTACCGGCTTGTCGCTCTTGAGGACCTTCTCCTCGAAGTCGGCGTCCGTCACGGTGACCGTGGCACCGGCCATGGCAATCTCCTTAGTGAGTTGATGCAGAGGTGGGAAGCGGAGTCAGACGGTGGCGTCGCCCTGGCCCAGCGAGGCGAGGTACCGCTCGGCGTCCAGTGCCGCCGAGCAACCGGTGCCGGCCGCGGTGATCGCCTGACGGTAGGTGTGGTCCACGACATCGCCGGCGGCGAAGACACCGGGCAGGTTGGTCCGGGTGGTGGGCGCGTCCACCTTCAGGTACCCGTCGTCATCCAGGACCAGCTGGCCCTTGAACAGCTCGGTGCGCGGGTCGTGGCCGATCGCGATGAACAGTCCGGTGACCGGCAGCTCGGAGGTCTCGTCCCTCTTGACGTCGCGGATCGTGAGACCCGAGAGCTTGCCGTCGCCGTGGATCTCCTCGACCACGCTGTCCCAGATGAACGAGATCTTCGGGTCGGCGAAGGCCCGCTCCTGCATCGCCTTGCTGGCGCGCAGGGTGTCCCGGCGGTGGACCACCGTGACCGACTTGGCGAACCGTGACAGGAAGGTCGCCTCCTCCAGGGCCGTGTCGCCGCCGCCGATGACGGCGATGTCCTGGTCCTTGAAGAAGAACCCGTCACAGGTGGCACACCAGGAGACACCGCGGCCGGAGAGCTCGTCCTCGCGCGGCAGCCCCAGCTTGCGGTGCTGAGAGCCGGTGGTCACGATGACGGTCTTGGCCCGGTGGACCGTACCGGCGGAGTCGGTGACGGTCTTGATCTGCTCACTGAGGTCGACCGCGGTCACGTCGTCCGGAACGAGCTCGGCGCCGAAGCGCTCGGCCTGGGCCCGCATATTGTCCATCAGGTCGGGGCCCATGATCCCGTCCCGGAAGCCCGGGAAGTTCTCCACATCGGTGGTGTTCATCAGGGCACCACCCGCGGTCACGGAGCCTTCGAAGACCAGCGGCTTCAAGGAAGCGCGGGCGGTGTAGAGCGCGGCCGTATAGCCCGCGGGCCCGGAACCGATGATGATCACGTTGCGGACGTCGCTCACGGATGTCTTCCTTGTCTCTGCCGACTGCCGGAATGCTGACTGGGCGGGCGGCTCCGGGTCCCGCCGGAATTCCGCTGCCACCCCACCCAACGGATCCTACGGGTCAGGCATTCCCGAGCGCTGTCAGGCAGGGCCCCGGTGTGCGGTGTGCCTCAGCGCCGCGGATAGGTCCGGGTCACCAGCAGCTCCCCGGGAGTCGTCGGGGATGCCGAGACGCAGGACGCGTCGATCACAAAGGCATCGACGAGCGAGCTGTCGGAGGGGTGCGGGAGGACGACGATATAGGCGCTCTGGCCGTCGTAGGTGTCCTGCTGCGCCGCGAGAGCCGGCTCCTTGCGGCGGGTGCCGCTCTGTACGCAGGAGGGCACCTGAGGGTCGTCGTCGGCGCGCAGTGGCACATCGGGTGAGTTGCCCTGCCCGGTGATGCCGTCCGACGCGGTGGACTTCCGGTCGGCGAGCAGCTCGTGCACGCGGTCCTTGAGCGTGCCCGAGGAGAGGGTGGACTTCCCGGTGGAGCTCTGGCTGGCGTGCGCCTGGGTGTCGCTGTCGCTGTGATCGCCGGAGGAGCCGCTCTGGAGGAAGAAGGATCCGATGCCGATCACCGCGGCGGCGCATGCGCCGCCGAGGACGGCCTTGCGCCAGCGGCGGGCACGGCCGGGGCGGGTGCCGGGTCCGGTGAATCCTCGTCCAGGCCCGGTGGCCCCACGCGGGCGCCCGGCGGGCCGGTCCGCCGCGATGGACGGCTTGGCCGTGGGCTCAACGGTGTCGGACTCGGGATCGCTGGAGGCGTCATCAGCGTCATCAGCGTCATCGGCCGTTTCACGTGAAACAGGGGTGGGCGCGGCGTCCGGATCCGGAGTTTCACGTGAAACATCGGCCACGCCCTCGGGGGCGGTCGCGCTGAGAAGCGCTTCGGCGGCCAGTGCCGCGTCGATGCGGCCCGCGACATCGGCGGGCATCCGTACCGGCCCTGGGAGCGTCCCGAGCAGGGAGCGGATCTCGTCCAGGGACTCCCATACGTCCGCACACAGCACGCAGCTCGCGAGGTGAGTGCGCACATCGACGGCGCGGGACGGAGAGAGCAGACCCTCGGTGAGTGCGGAGATCTCCGCGACTTCAGGGTGCTCTTCCGTGTCCGTCGAGGATGTCACGCTCGCCCACCTCCGCCCTTCACGGCATCTGTGTCGTTCGGTCCTGCCGTCGGTGGGACGGACGTCCCCTGCGTCCGGTTCCTTCCCATGCCCGAGGGTGAGCTATCCCTCCCACTGGGGTGGAGATGTGAGAGGAGTGGCAGCAGTCGTGCGCGGCCCCGGGCGCAGCGGCTCTTCACGGTGCCGGTGGGAACGTCCAGAACCTTCGCCGCCTCCGCGACGGGGTAGCCCTGCATATCGACCAGCACCAGGGCCGCACGCTGCTCGGGAGGGAGGGTGCGCAGCGCCTGGAGGAGTTCGCGGTGAAGGTCACCGCGCTCGGCGGGGGCGGCGGCTGACTCATGGGGTTCCAGGAGTTGCTCGAGCCGCTCGGTGTCGTCGACGGGGGAGGTGCGACGGGAGGCGGCCTTGCGGGCCCGGTCCAGACAGGCGTTGACCGTGATGCGGTGCAGCCAGGTGGTCACGGCGGACTGGCCCCGGAACGTATGGGCGGCGCGGTAGGCGGAGACGAGCGCGTCCTGGACCGCGTCGGCCGCTTCCTCACGGTCGCCGAGGGTGCGCAGCGCCACCGCCCAGAGTCTGTCGCGGTGGCGCCGCACTATTTCACTGAAGGCGTCCGGGTCGCCGTCGACGTGCCGGGCGAGGAGCTCGCCGTCGCTCGCTCCGCCGATCGTGGCGTCGTCCAACGTTGAGCCCCTCCCCTCTCGGCCGACCGTAGAGGGTCAGCCCTTGACCTTGATCTCCGAGATGCCGCCACGGTAGCGATCAGCGGTGCTGGCCGGAAGCTCCGTGATGTGGACCAGGACGTATCGCGTCCGTACCGGCTTGTCGAGAACGGCGGACAGCTTCTTCCCGACGCTCGTCAGATCGGTGAGGTGCTTGGAGAAGGCGCTGAGTGAGGTGGGGTCGGAGGCGGAGGGATCGGCGGCGAGGACTTCCACCTTCTGGCCGGCGCTGTAGAAGTCGATGTCGAGGCTCGAGACCTTTTTGACGCTGCCGAGGTCGACGATGATGCCGCTGCCCTGCTTGCGGTTGGGCAGATTACCGAAGTTCGGGTAGTTGTAGAACTCCTTGGTCACCCAGGCGGTGTCCGTATCGCCGTCGACGGTGCCATCGACCTTGTCCGGGGCGAAGGGCGCGTCCAGCGGCGAGAACTCCGTAGCGCTCTCGATGCTGAGCGGCTTGCCCACGGGCTTCAGGCCCTTGCCGTCGTCCTTCTCACCGGTGGACTTGCCCGGGCTGGACTTGTTCTCCTCCTTGAGGAGGGTGTCCGCGAGCTGCCAGCTGCCGAGGCCGAGAGCGGCGATCAGAAGGGCGGAGACGGTCCACTTGAGGGCCTTGCCCGTGCGGCTCTGCAGCGGCGGCGGAGGCGGCACGGGAGCGGCCGGACGGGCCGTGTGCGCGGTACCGCCGCGGTTCGGCTGCTGGCCGTACATACCCTGTTGGTACGTCGTGCGCTGGTAGGCCTGGGAAGGGGTGAAGGCGGGCTCCGGCGGCCGGATGCGCGGCATGGCCGCGACGGCCTTGGCCAGCTCCTCGGGGGTGGTGCAGGGCTGGTCCTGACGGGAGGCGGTGGCCCCGTCGTTGACCAGCGCGCGCATCGCGAGCTCGGACAGACCGCGGTGCACTCCGGCACGGACCTGGTCGGGGGCGATCAGGCCCACACCCTTGGGCAGCCCGGAGAGGCCGTAGGCGTCGGCCTCGTACGGCCAGCGCTGAGTGAGCGCCGCGTACAGCAGCGCGCCGATCGCCTCGGTGTCGGTGCGCTGGGGGTGGTCGACGCTGATACCACGCAGGGCGGCCATGACGGCCAGTCCGCGGATGCGGTACTGACCGGACTCGGTGCGCAGTACGGAGCCGGGGTTCAGCCGCAGATGGGCCAGGCCCTCGCGGTGGGCGGCGGCCATGGCCTGGGAGACCTGGCTGACCAGTTGGTACGCGTCGTGCGGCTCGAGCGGCCCGGCGGCCAGCACGGCGGTGAGCTCGGTGGCGTCGGGAAGCCACTCATGGACGACATAGACAAGATCGTTCTCCTCGACGGCGTCGAGGACCTGGACGAAGCGGGGATCGCCCAGCAGGGCCGCCGAACGGGCGGCGGCGAGCACCGACCTGGCGCGCGGATGGTCCGCGGGCACGACATGCACCCCGACGGCACGCCGCAGTTTCTCGTCCACGGCACGCCAACTGCTGAATCCGTCCAGACGGGTGACGCACTCCTCCAGACGGTAGCGTCTGGCCAGCTTGTGACCGCTGTGCAGTTCGAGCGGGTTCGCTTCGGCCGCGGCGCCCGTATCGTCGGTGACCGCGGCCTCTGTCCCCTTGCCGACCTTCTGTTTCGTCCCCGCCCCGTCGGCCGTGGCCTTACCCGCCTCGGCGGTCAGCGGCTCCTCTCCACCGCTGTCGGCCACGTCGACGGCAGCCGTGCTCCGTTCCGCCACCGTCGTTCCTGCCTCCCCATCCGTTGCGCCTACTCCGAGCCAAGACAATTGTGCCCACAGTCCGCCGCTATGCACGACACACGGTGGCGGACGATGGTTGTGCTCAATGATCAGCGTCCGAGTCGTCCGCGCACCATACCGACCATGGCCGTCAGCTCATCAACGCGCATCCGTTTCGCAGCAATGTAGAAGACCGCGATAAGAACGAGACCGCCGCCCAGCAAAGCCGCTACGGAGCCGACGACGCCCATTCCGAGGGTCTGCATGATGGTGTAGGCCGAGCCGCCGCCCAGGAGGGCGGCGGGGATGCTGGCGCCGACGAGGCGGGTGTAGGTGCGTACGACGCGGGGGCCGTCCAGATCGCCGCCCAGCCGGTTGCGCAGCCGCTTCCAGGCCACACCCACGCCGATGGCGTAGGCCAGGCCGTAGGCGGCCGCCATACCGGCGACGGCCCAGCGGGCGGGGAGCAGGAGATAGGCGAGCGCGGACCCCGCCGCGTTGACCGCGGCGACGATGACGGTGTTGTAGAAGGGGGTGCGGGTGTCCTCGTAGGCGTAGAAGCCACGGAGGACGACGTACTGCACGGAGAACGGAATGAGCCCGAGGCCGAACGCCATGAGGATGTAGCCCATGGCTTGGGCCGTCTCGGTGCCCGAGGTCCCGAACAACAGGGTGCAGAGGGGGATACCGAGCGCGATGAAGCCGAAGGCGAGGGGGACGATGGCGACGGCGGAGGTGCGCAGACCCTGCGAGATGTCGTCGCGGACCGCTCCGGGGTCGCCGTCGTGGGCCGCCCGGGAGAGCCTGGGCAGCAGAGCCGCCATCACCGAGACGGTGATGATGGCCTGGGGCATGTTCCAGATCAGCTGAGCGCTCGTGTAGCCGACGTAGCTCGCTCCTGGGTGTCCCCCATTGTCGGCCTCCGTGCCGGCCGCGGTGGCGAGCTGGGTCACCACGATGTTGCCCGCCTGGTTGGCGAGCACGAACAGCACGGTCCACTTGGCCAGCTTGGCGGCCTTGCCGAGTCCGTGGCCACGCCAGTCGAAGCGTGGCCGGAAGCGGAAGCCGGCTGCTCGGAGGTAGGGGAACATCGCCAGGGCCTGGACGGTGAGGCCGAGGAGTGTGCCGATGCCCAGTAGCCGGATGCCCTCCGGCGTAATGGTCGTGACACCCATGTTGGAGTTGCTGGAGGTGCCGAACACCCAGATGAAGAGGCCGAAAGTGGCGATGACGACAATGTTGTTGAGGACCGGGGTCCACATCATCGCGCCGAACTTGCCCCGGGCGTTGAGGATCTGACCGACCACGACGTGCACACCCATGAAGAAGATGGTGGGTAGGCAGTAGCGGGCGAAGGTGACCGCCACCTCGTTGGCGGGGGGATCGCTGGCGATGTCAGCGGAGAGCATCCGGATCAGCGCCGGGGCCGCGAACAGCGAAACCGCGACGAGGCTGCCGAGCGCGACCATCGTCAGCGTGAGCAGACGGTTGGCGTAGGCGACTCCGCCGTCGTCGTCCTCCTTCATCGCGCGCACGAGCTGCGGGACGAAGACCGAGTTCAGACCGCCGCCGACCGTGAGGAAGTAGATCATCGCGGGTAGCTGAAAGGCGACCTGGTAAGCCTGGCCGAGGCTGGCGGCGCCGAGTCCCGCGACGATCACCATCTGCCGGAGGAAGCCGGTCAGGCGGGAGACCAAGGTGCCCGCGGCCATCAGCGCGCTTGACTGCAGCAGACCCGCCGCCCGGCCCCCTGAGGGCTTCTTCGGCTCGGGCTCGGTCGCGGGGGCGGTCACCACCGGGGCGGCCACCGTGGGGGCGGCGGCCGTCGCGCCCGCGGACTCGGATCTGGGCGGTCCGGGGAACGGCGCCTGCCCCTGAGCGGGCGCCTGGCCCTGGGGGTAGTTCTCCGGGCCCGGTGGGTAGCCCTGGCCCTGGCCGGGCCGGGGCTCATAGGGCTGCTGATCGCGGTAGAGGTGCGCGAAGGCGTCCCGCTGCGGCTGCTCCCCCGCGCCGTAGCCCTCGGCGGCCCCCGGATAGCCCTGGCCCGCCTGATCGGCCGTGTACGGCTGCTGTGCCGCGCCCTGGTGGCCGGCGGAGGCCTCGGGGGACCAGGCGCGCGGGTCGGGGCCCTGCGGTGTGGGGGGCTGCTGGTAGTACTGCTGCTGGTAGCCGTCCTGCTGCGGTGCGTGGGAGGAGCGCCGGTCGTACAGGGGGTCCGTCAGCGGATCGTGGGCGTACCGATCCTGCGTCGGATACGGGTAGGGCGTGAAGCTGCCCGTCGCGTACGCGTCGTCCAGGTACGGATCCGGTGCGTAGTACTGCTGGCCGTACGACTGGCGCGGATCGGCCGGGGGCGCCTGGTGGGCGTCGCCCAGATACGGATCCCGCTGGTGCGGTTCCTGTCCGTAAGAGTCGTGGGGGCCGTGAGGGTCGTTGGGGCCGTGAGGGGACGGCTGTGGCGGCGGTGGCACTCGGCCATCACCGTCATACGGCGCGTTCATCGCTACCCCACCTCATCGTCCACTGCGGCCCACCGGCCCCGGCATTGCTCAACGGTCCACTTTCTCACCCGAGCCGGACGGGCCAGCGCTTTGCGATCCGGTGTCCGACGCCGGGTCACTCGGCTGCTCGGGCACGAGGGCGTGTGCGGGGTCACACCGGTCGGACTCCGGGGCCTCGCTGTCATCCTCATCATCCTGCCCGTGCGCCTCCTCGACGTCTTCCCCGTCCCCGCCGTCCTCACCGCTCCTGGCGGCCGCGCGCTTGCGCTGGACATAGATCCGGACACCGGCGAGGACGAGCAGCAGCACACCGCCGGCGATCACCAGAATCACGGTCGACGTGATTTCGGTGACATTCACCTCGAACAGCATCTCGTTGCCGTACGGCTGGCCGTCCGGCGTGTAGAGCTGCGCCGAGACCCACACCGGGCCGTTCGCGTTGGCCGTGGTCCCGAACTTCACGGACTGGCTGTGGCCGCCCTCCACATTGACCAGCTGGGGGTCGCTGACCGCCAGCCGGTTGCCCTGCTGGGAGCGCAGTACGAGCCGCAGCTCGACGCTCTGCACCAGGTTGTTCTGGACGGTCACCGGGACGGTCGCGCTGCGCCCGGAGAGGGTCATGTCCGTCTTCGGGACCAGGCGCACCTTCTTGGTGAGCCCGGAGAGATAGGTCTGCACATCGTGCCGGAAGCCGGTCGCGTTCTGCGCCTCGCTCCGCCACGAGGTCGACATCTCGCGCCTGATCGCGTTCCCGAAGGGGGTGACCACCCGGTACTTGGCGGTCAGGATCGGCTCGAAATTGTCCAGGGTCTTCTGGGTCTCCTGGATCCTGTCGAACGCCTCGGTGGGCAGCTCCCGCGCGCGCAGTGACCGGGGGTAGGAGCGGGTGCTCGGCACCCGCTGGGTGGCGCTCGGGTCGGGCTTGGCCTTCGCGGCCTGCCCCAGGCTCAGCGGCTGCGTCCACTGCCCGGAGAGGCCCTCCAAGGCCGCCGCCATCGCCTGCGCCTGGCTGGTGGTGGGCGTCCGCTGGGGGGCGACCACGATGCTGCGCTGCCTGTCCGGTGCCTGCAGGTTGATCATCTGGCTCTGGGCCAGGAACCGCTGGATGGCGAGGGTGGAGTTCTCCGCCTTGGACATGTCGCCGGTGAAGGCCGTCGAGAGCCGTGCGTCGGCGACCACCGCCGTATTGCCGCCGCCGATCTGGCGGGCCGCGGTCGGGGTGTAGGAGAGCCCGCCGGTCTCACGCAGGCTGTCGCTGCGGGCGATTACGTTGTGGGCGCCCGCGGAGGTGGCGACGTCCACGATCGAGGAGTCGACCGCGCCCTCGACGGGCCAGGCGAAGTCCGTGCGCGGCCGCACCCCGAGGATGGTCTCCACGGTCGTCGAGGCGAGCTCGGTGGAGCCCTGGAGGTGGCTGAGGGCGCCGGTGACGTTCTTACCGCGGTGGGCGAGCGAGGCGAGGTCGGGGTCGGCGAACGGCAGCGCGACCACCTGCTTGCCGTCCACGGCCTTCTGGAGGGCGTCCAGCCACTGCTTGGCGACGGTCTGGCCGCGGCCCGCCCTGGTCCCGTTGCCCGAGGGGTTCTGGACCTCGTACTTCTTGGTCATCGCGTCGACCGTGGCGAGCAGGTCGGGGTCGATCACCCAGGTGATGGGGAGGTTCTTCCCCAGGGCGACCATCTGCTGCAGCCGGCCTCCCGGGGCCAGCTCCTTGGCCAGGCGGTCGTCCCGGAAGATCGGGGTGCGGTCCTCGTCGTTGTCCGTGCGGGCGGTCACATGGGTGGCGGAGATCAGCGGCCACAGATAGGTGAGCTGGGACTTCTTCTGGGACGGGCCCGACTGCCAGGGCAGGAAGGTCCGCTCGATGCCCAGCACCTGCGGCCAGGGCTGATGGGAAGTGCCACCGGTGAGCGAGACGCCGAGCTGATAGACGCCGTTCTCCCCCAGGTGCAACTGATCCACCGGTATGGAGAGGGAGAAGTCACGGCTGGTGCCGGCCGCCAGCTTGCCGATCTTCTTGGCGTATTTGCGGTCGATCTCGGTGCCGTCGAGCCCCTCCGTATAGCCGGTGCGGTGGGCCGTGGTGTCGATCGCGCTGCGGCCGCTCATGGTCGGGCCGACACGGAGACCCACCCGCGCCCCCGAGACCGTGCCCTTGGTGTCGTTGGTGACGGTGCCACTGACGGTGAGGGTGTCGCTCTTCTTCGGCGCGGTGGGGGTCAGTGAGGTGATGGAGACATCCACCGACCGCGAGCCCGTGGCCTTGCTCTCGGCGTGGGCGGCGGGTGCCCCCGGAATCTGTGTCAGGCCCGCGAGCATCGGCGCCGCGGCCAGCAGGGCCGCCGTGCGCCGCAACCATCGCCGGGTACGAGCGGAAGTTGTCCCCCGGAGGTCTGCCGCATCGGCCACGCGCTCGCCCGTCCCTTGTCGTCAGTAGGTCGTCAGTGGTCGTCGCAATGTGCGTCCACGAAATGGTAACGATCCCCGCTGTGACGAAGTGCTGTGGACGGCTCCACAAGATCGTTACGCAGTGGTGGCCCCATCGGGGGTGGACTCTCGGGGGCGCACGGCCACGTACCCTGTTCTGTTGTGCCGAACGCCAACAATGACAGCCGATCCCCGCAGTCGACCAACGAGCTCAGCCAGGTGCAGCGCCGCGCCGTGGGCGAACTCCTGCGGGTCTCTCCCGTTGCCGACGATCTTGCCCGTCGCTTCCAGCAGGCCGGTTTCCGCCTGGCCCTGGTCGGCGGCTCGGTACGGGACGCGCTGCTCGGCCGGCTCGGTAACGATCTGGATTTCACGACGGACGCGCGGCCGGACGAGGTGCTGAAGATCGTACGGCCCTGGGCGGACGCGGTCTGGGACGTCGGCATCGCCTTCGGCACGGTCGGCTGCCGAAAGGGTATGTTGCCCGGAAGCGGGTCGGATCAGAGCTTTCAGATCGAAATCACGACTTATCGGTCAGAAGCCTACGACCGGACATCTCGGAAGCCCGAGGTGTCCTACGGCGACTCCATCGAGGAGGA
Organism: Streptomyces sp. MK37H; assembly: GCF_018035285.1. Taxonomy (NCBI): domain Bacteria; kingdom Bacillati; phylum Actinomycetota; class Actinomycetes; order Kitasatosporales; family Streptomycetaceae; genus Streptomyces; species Streptomyces sp. MK37H. The sequence continues at coordinate 30,533 of NZ_JAAAYH010000017.1, forward strand.
CCTGGTCCGTCGGGACTTCACGGTCAACGCGATGGCGGTGGCGCTTCCGCAGAAGGAGTTCATCGACCCGCACCACGGTCTGGAGGATCTCGCCGCCCGGGTGCTGCGCACTCCGGGGACGCCCGAGGAGTCCTTCTCCGACGATCCGCTGCGGATGATGCGTGCCGCGCGCTTCGCGGCGCAGCTGGACTTCGAAGTGGCCCCCGAGGTGGTCGCCGCGATGACGGCGATGGCCGAGCGCATCGACATCGTCTCGGCGGAGCGGGTGCGTGATGAGCTCAACAAGCTCGTCCTGGCCGATCACCCCCGCAAGGGGCTGCGGCTGCTGGTGGAGACCGGGCTCGCCGACCGCGTCCTGCCGGAGCTTCCGGCGCTGCGCCTGGAGCGCGATGAGCACCACCGCCACAAGGATGTCTACGAGCACTCGCTGACGGTGCTGGACCAGGCCATCGACCTGGAGACCGAGGGCCCCGATCTGACGCTGCGGCTGGCCGCGCTGCTGCATGACATCGGCAAGCCCAAGACGCGCCGCTTCGAGAAGGACGGCCGGGTCTCCTTCCATCACCACGAGGTGGTGGGGGCCAAGATGACCAGGTACCGGATGACGAGGCTCAAGTACTCCAATGAGCTGATCAAGGATGTCTCACGCCTGGTCGAGCTGCATCTGCGCTTCCACGGCTATGGCACGGGGGAATGGACCGACTCCGCGGTCCGCCGCTATGTCCGTGACGCCGGTCCGCTGCTGGACCGGCTGCACAAGCTGACCCGCTCGGACTGCACCACGCGCAATCGGCGGAAGGCGGTGGCGCTCTCGCGTGCGTACGACGGTCTAGAAGAGCGCATCGCCCGGCTGCAGGAGCAGGAAGAACTGGATGCGATCCGCCCGGATCTGGATGGCAACGAGATCATGAAGATCCTCGGCATCCCCCCGGGGCCGCAGGTCGGCAAGGCGTACAAGCATCTGCTGGAGCTGCGACTGGAGCACGGCCCCATGGAGCGGGACACCGTGATCGCCGCACTCCAGGAGTGGTGGGAAGCCCAGCCGGAGGGCTGAGCCCCTCATGTTTCACGTGAAACATCGACCCGCTTGGCGCTCTGCCGGTCATGTTTCACGTGAAACCTCACCAGGGCCGCGGTGGCCGCGTAGAGCAGCGCCACACAGATCAGCAGTGCGGCCGATCTGCCATCCGGTGGCAGCATCACCGCGGCGACCGCCGCGGCTCCCACGAAGGCGACATTGAACAGCACGTCGTAGAGGGAGAAGATCCGCCCGCGGAAGTCATCGGCGATGGCGGACTGCACCACGGTGTCGGTGGCGATCTTCGCGCCTTGGGTGATCAGCCCGAGCACGAACGCGGCGATCAGCATGGGGGCGGGTTCGAAGGGCAGTCCGAGCCCCGGCTCCAGGAGGGCCGCGCTTCCCGCGCACACCATCACCCAGGAGAGCCGGCCGTCCGGCCGGGAGGGCGTACGGGCAGCGAGCCGGGCCACCGCCCATGGTGTGATCACCGCCGCCGCGAAGAAGCCCGCGCCCGAGACGCCGACGGCCAGCCCCAGAAGCGCGAGCCCCTGGGACTCGGTGTCGGCCCATGCGTAGCGGCAGAGCATCAGCACCGTCACCGTGAGCGCGCCGTAGCAGAAGCGCATCAGCGTCATCGCGGTCAGCGCCACGGTGGGATCCCGGCGCTCCAGCAGATGGCGTACGCCCGCGACCAGGCCGCGCGCGGTGCTCATCAGGGCCGCGGAGAGGCGGGGCTGAAGGGCCGCGGGATCCGGCCCCAGCAGACCCGGTGCCATCAGCAGGGCCGTGAGCCCGGCGATGAGATAGAGCGCGGCGCCCACCAGGACGACCAGCGCGTCCGAGGAGGTGCCTCCCGGACCCGACAGCCGGACGATGAAGGCGAGGCTGCCGCCGGCCGTGGCGGCGAGCGTTCCGGCCGTGGGCGAGAGGGAGTTGGCCATGACCAGACGCTCCTGGCTGTCCACGACCCGGGGCAGGGACGCCGAAAGACCGGCCAGCACAAAGCGGTTGACGGCGGTCACGGACAGGGCCGAGACATAGAAGAGCCACTCCGGCACCTGGCCCAGCACCAGTACGGCGGTTCCGGCGGCCAGCCCCGAGCGCAGCAGATTGCCGTAGAGCAGCACCTGCCGCCGGCGCCAGCGGTCCAGCAGCACCCCGGCGAAGGGGCCGAGCAGGGAGTAGGGGAGCAGCAGGACGGCCATGGCGGAGGCGATGGCCGCGGCGGAGGTCTCCTTCTCCGGGGAGAAGACCACATGGGTGGCGAGCGCCACCTGGTAGACGCCATCGGCCGACTGGGACAGCAGCCGGACGGCCAGGAGGCGGCGGAAGTCCCGCAGTTGCAGCAGTACGCGGAGATCACGCACAACAGGCATGGCGTCAGCCTCACACACCACACGGGCCTCCGGGTGGATTACCCGGAGGCCCGTGATCACGCGGCGGGAATCAGCGCATGGCGCTTCAGCGCTCGACCTCGCCCTTGATGAACTTCTCCACGTTCTCCCGCGCCTCGTTGTCGAAGTACTGCACCGGCGGCGACTTCATGAAGTACGAGGAGGCCGAGAGGATCGGGCCGCCGATGCCGCGGTCCTTGGCGATCTTCGCGGCGCGCAGCGCGTCGATGATGACACCCGCGGAGTTCGGGGAGTCCCACACCTCGAGCTTGTACTCCAGGTTCAGCGGGACATCGCCGAACGCGCGGCCCTCCAGGCGGACATAGGCCCACTTGCGGTCGTCCAGCCAGGCCACGTAGTCCGAGGGGCCGATGTGGACGTTGTCGGCGCCCAGGTCGCGGTCGGGAATCTGGGAGGTGACGGCCTGGGTCTTGGAGATCTTCTTGGACTCCAGACGCTCCCGCTCGAGCATGTTCTTGAAGTCCATGTTGCCGCCGACGTTCAGCTGCATGGTGCGGTCCAGGATGACGCCCCGGTCCTCGAACAGCTTGGCCATCACCCGGTGCGTGATGGTCGCTCCGACCTGCGACTTGATGTCGTCACCGACGATCGGCACCCCGGCCTCGGTGAACTTGTCCGCCCACTCCTTGGTACCGGCGATGAAGACCGGGAGCGCGTTGACGAAGGCGACCTTCGCGTCGATGGCGCACTGGGCGTAGTACTTGGCGGCGTCCTCGGAGCCGACCGGGAGGTAGCAGACCAGAACGTCGACCTGCTTGTCCTTGAGGACCTGGACGACGTCGACCGGGGCCTCGTCGGACTCGTCGATGGTCTGGCGGTAGTACTTGCCGAGTCCGTCGAGCGTGTGGCCGCGCTGGACCGTGACACCGGCCGTCGGCACGTCGCAGATCTTGATGGTGTTGTTCTCGCTGGCGCCGATGGCGTCCGCGAGGTCCAGGCCGACCTTCTTCGCGTCCACGTCGAAGGCGGCCACGAACTCCACGTCCTTCACGTGGTAGTCGCCGAACTGCACGTGCATCAGACCCGGCACGCGGGTGTCCGGGTCGGCGTCCTTGTAGTACTCGACGCCCTGCACCAGCGAGGCGGCGCAGTTGCCCACACCGACGATGGCTACACGAACCGAACCCATTCCGGTTGCTCCCTGTGTGTACTGGACGAGGCCCCGCGGATGCCGGGCCTCACTTGGCGGTGTCATCGGACGGATCCGGCCGGGAACCACCCCGGTGCCGGGGCGGGCCGTCCGCATCTTCTGACTGGTCCTGCTGTGGCGGCCGGTCCTCGTCCCGCTCGGTCGTCCGGCCCTGTCCGGCGGTGCCGTCGCGCCGATCGCGCCCGGCCCGCTCGCTCTCGATCAGCTCGTTCAGCCAGCGCACCTCGCGCTCCACCGACTCCATCCCGTGTCGCTGCAGCTCGAGGGTGTAGTCGTCCAGGCGCTCGCGGGTACGGGCCATGGCGGCGCGCATCTTGTCCAGGCGCTCCTCCAGGCGGCTGCGCCGCCCCTCCAGCACCCGCATCCGAACGTCTCGTGACGTCTGGCCGAAGAAGGCGAACCGGACGCCGAAGTGCTCGTCCTCCCAGGCGTCCGGCCCGGTGTGGGAGAGCAGCTCCTCGAACCGCTCCTTCCCCGCCGCGGTGAGCCGGTAGACGATCTTCGCCCGGCGGCCGGAGAGAGGTGCCGCGAGAGCGTCCTGGGAGGCGCTGCCGGATTCCTCGATCAACCAGCCGTTGCCGACCAGCGTCTTGAGACAGGGATAGAGGCTGCCGTAGCTGAACGCGCGGAACACCCCGAGTGAGGTGTTGAGCCGCTTCCGCAACTCGTATCCGTGCATCGGTGACTCGCGCAGCAGGCCGAGAACGGCGAACTCCAGGACGCCCGAGCGTCTGCTCATTCCCCGCCTCTCCTCTCCTCCAGGCCCGCTATGTCGAGCTGATGTATCGACTCGATACATCAAGACGATAGAACCGTGCGCGGGGAGGGACAAGAGGGACCACGGTGAACGCCGTCACATCACCAATTCGAGACACTCAATCTGACGGTTATGGAGTGAAGGTGGCGGCTGGGCGGGTTTTGACCGTGCGTACTCTGTTCGCCATGCAGACCTATGGGAACCAAGTGACGCCGCGATGCGTCCTCGTCCCGGATGCAGTGCGTCCGGTTGCCTGGTGCGACCGGATCGCACATTGGGGGGACCGGAAGCCATCTGCCGCTTTCAGGCGATAGCGCCTGCCCGAGGAGAAGTCGTTCCATGAGCGAGCACCGTCGCAAGCCGCCGCAACCCCAAGGCGGCGGACGAGCAGCGGCCCGGCGAGCCGGACAGCAGTCGTCCGGCCGCCGCGCAGCACCGACGCACAACGCCGCAGCCGGGTCGGGTGCCACCCCGCAGGGGGAAGAGCGCCCTTACGGTGGCCGCGCGGCGGCCCGCCGTGCCGCCCAACGTGGCGGTGGCCGTAGACGAGGATCCGACGCGAGCGCGGCCGGCGCGGGCCCCGGCGGTCGCGGAGGCGGCCGGCGGGGGACCGGCGGCGGCCGCGGACGTGGCCCGGGCGGCGATGGGCCCCCCGGCAAGAAGCGCTTCATCGACTACCCGCGCCGTGGGCGGTCGGGTTTCCGGCGCTGGGTTCCGTCCTGGAGGCTGGTGACGGGAACCTTCATCTTCTTCTTCGCGGTGCTGCTCGGCGCCGTCGGCATAGGTCTGTGGCTGGTGGAGGTGCCGACCGCCCAGGCCGCGTCCCAGACCCAGAAGAACGTCTACTACTGGGCGGACGGCAAGCAGATGGTGGTCTCCGGCGGTGGTGACCTCAACCGCCAGATCGTCCCCCTCAGCAAGATCCCCAAGTCCATGCAGAACGCGGTGATCTCCGCGGAGAACGCCAGCTTCTACGACGACAGCGGCGTCGACCCGATGGGTATCGCCCGCGCGGTCGTCAACATGGCGAAGGGTGGGGCGACCCAGAGTGGTTCGACCATCACCCAGCAGTTCGTGAAGAACACCTACCTCGACCAGTCACAGACGCTCACGCGCAAGGTCAAGGAGCTGTTCATCTCCATAAAGGTGGGCGCGACCAAGGACAAGGACTACATCCTCGGGAGCTATCTGAACACCGCGTACTACGGACGCGGTGCCTACGGCTGCCAGGCGGCCGCCCGCGCCTACTTCGACCGGGACTGCTCGAAGCTGACGCCCAGCCAGAGCGCCTTCCTGGCCTCGACGCTCAACGGCCCCAACCTCTACGACCCCAACGGCGGCTATGGCGCCGCCGCCACCAAGGAGGCCAACACCAAGCGCGCCAAGCAGCGCTGGGAGTGGACCCTGCGGCGTGAGGTCGCCGTGCACAGGATGAGCAGGACCGAGGCCCAGAAGTGGATCGGCAAGGGCTTCCCGATGCCGCAGAACCCCAAGGTGGCCACGAACAAGCAGGGCCAGATCGGCTACCTCACCGACCTCGCCGACAACTACATCATCGCCAACACCGGCATCAGCAAGTCACAACTGGACAAGGGTGGCTATCAGATCCACACCACCTTCGACCGGAAGAAGATCAGTGAGCTGACCCGGGCGGTCGAGAAGGTCTCCAAGGAGAACATCAAGCCGAAGGAGCGCGAGGTGGACAAGCACGTCCAGTTCGGCGGCGCCTCGGTGGAGCCCAAGACGGGCAAGATCCTTGCCATCTACGGCGGCAAGAACGCGCTGGAGCACTACCGCAACAACGCCGACTACACCGGTGTCCAGGTGGGCTCGACCTTCAAGCCCTTCGTGATGGCCGCCGCGATGACCAATGGCGCCCGCGATCCGAAGGGCCCACGGGACCAACCCGATTCCGAGCGCACCCTGGTCTCGCCGAGCAGCGTCTACAACGGCGACAACAAGGTGACCCTGCGGGACTACGACGGAACCGTCTGGCACGACAAGGACGGCAAGGAGTGGCACCAGCGGAACGACGGTGACGAGGACAAGGGCCCGATCAGCCTGCGCACCGCGATGCAGTACTCGGTGAACACCCCGTTCATCCAGCTGGGCATGGACGTCGGCACCGACAAGGTGCGGGACGCGGCCCTGGCCGCGGGCCTCAACAAGGAGCAGCTGTCCTCGATCACCCCGACGTTCTCGCTCGGCACCTCCGCACCCAGCGCCATCCGGCTCGCCGGGGCGTACGCCACCTTCGCGGCCAGCGGCCAGCAGGCCGAGCCGTATTCGGTGGAGCGGGTCGAGGACAAGAACGGCACCGTCTACGACCACAAGCAGGAGGCCGAGGTCAAGCGGGCGTTCGACTCGAACGTGGCGAACAACGTCACCGACGTCCTGGAGAACGTGGTCCAGCGCGGCACTGGCACCTCGGCCAAGATCGGCCGTCCGGTCGCGGGCAAGACCGGAACCACCGACGAGAACAAGTCGGCCTGGTTCTCCGGCTACACCCCGCAGCTGTCCACCGCGATCGGCATGTGGCGGGTGGACGACCAGGCCAAGAGCCAGAAGTTCCTGTCCATGCGCGGTGTGGGCGGCCAGAAGACGATCCACGGTGCGTCGTTCCCGGCGGAGATCTGGGCCGACTACATGCGCGGTGCCCTGAAGGGAGTGCCGGTCAAGGACTTCCCCGCGGCCACCCCGATCGGGCAGAAGGTCTTCGGCGAGGACGCGAGCCCGAGCCCGACCCCGACGACGGAGAAGCCGTCCGAGTCCCCGTCGGAGTCGCCTTCGGAAACTCCGTCGGAGTCCCCCTCGGAGTCGCCGTCCGGCAGCCCGACCCCGACGGACACCTGTGACCCGCTGGACCTGGACTGCAAGGACAACGGCGGTAACGGCAACGGCGGCAACGGCAACGGCGGTCCGGGAGGTCCGTCCACGTCGCCGACCACGGAGGACCCGGGCGGCCCCGGGGGCATATTCGGCGGCCCGTCCGGGGCCCGCAGGGAGGAATAGCCCGCGGTCCCGTACGACCCGTTCACCCCTCGCCGGCCGCGCCGGAGCGAACCCGCTCCGGCGCGGCCGACGCCGTTCCAGGCCCTGGACGGCTCTCTGCGCCCCTGATACGCCTCTCCCCGACTCGGAGCCCGGCCGGGCGTCCGCGGCGCGCTCAGCGGCCGCTGGGGCGGTCCTGACTCCTCCGGAGGGGCTCGTACGGCAGGATGGGGCCATGAGCGTGCGCGAGGACCCACAGGCCCAGCCCGTCAGGCCGACCTCCGAGGACCCGGTGGCCGCGTCCGGCAGCGAGCTGATCGGTGGGCCGACCGGGCGCCGGGCCCTGCTCGGCACGAGCTGGTGGACCCCGGTGCGGATCGTGGCGATCGTCGCCATCGGCATGTTCGCCCTGGGCATGGTGCAGAAGCTGCCGTGCTACGACGGCGGCTGGTTCTACGGGGCCACCGCCCAGTACACCCACGCCTGCTACTCCGACATACCGCACCTCTACAACGGCCGCGGCTTCGCCCTCGACCTCGTCCCGTACTTCAACCGGATACCGGACAACGTCTCGGGCGGGATGCAGTACCTGGAGTATCCGGTCCTCACCGGCCTCTTTATGGAGGTCGCCTCCTGGATGACCCCGCACGGCGGCTCCATCCAGGACCGCGAGCAGATCTACTGGCTGGTCAACGCGGGCATGCTGATGGTCTGCACCGCGGTCATCGCGGTCTGTGTGGCCCGTACGCACCGCCGCCGCCCCTGGGACGCGCTGCTGGTCGCCCTCGCTCCCGCCTTCGCGCTCACGGCCACCATCAACTGGGACCTGTTCGCCGTCGCCCTTACGGCCGCCGCCCTGCTGATGTGGTCCCGCAGCCGTCCGCTGGCCGCCGGTGTGCTGCTGGGGCTCGCGACGGCCGCCAAGCTCTACCCCGCGCTGCTGCTCGGCCCGCTGCTGGTGCTCTGCCTGAGGGCGGGGCGGCTGCGGGCCTTCTGGACGGCCGCGGGCGGAGCCCTGGCCGCCTGGCTCGTGGTGAACCTCCCCGTGATGGTCAGCACGCAGGGCGGTCTGCACATCCGCGACGGCTGGAAGACGTTCTACACCTTCAGCCAGGAGCGCCCCGTGGACTTCGGCTCCGTGTGGCTGATCATCTCCCAGCGCACCGGGAACTCCCTGGAGGACGTCAACACCTACGGGACCGTGCTGATGGCCCTGGCTTGCCTCGGGGTGGCGGCGCTCGCCCTGTGCGCCCCGCGCCGTCCGCGCCTGGCCCAGCTGTCCTTCCTGATCGTCGCGGCGTTCGTGCTCACCAACAAGGTCTACTCACCGCAGTACGTGCTGTGGCTGATCCCGCTGGCCGCACTGGCCAGGCCGCGCTGGCGGGACTTCCTGGTCTGGCAGGCGTGCGAGGTCATGTACTTCCTGGGGATCTGGATGTACCTCGCGTACACGGGCAGCGGCGACCAGCACCGGGGGCTGCCCGCGGAGGGCTATCAGCTGGCGATCGCCGTGCATCTGCTGGGGACGCTGTATCTGTGCGCCCTGATCATCCGGGACGCGCTGGTGCCGGAGCGGGACCCGGTGCGCCGGGACGGGTCGGACGACCCCGGGGGAGGCGTGCTGGACCGGGCCCCGGACGCGTTCGTGCTGGGAGAGGCGCGGCGCGCGTCCCGCTACGAGGGCGCGGCGCTGGTGGACTGGGGCGTCCACCGGGAGTGAGCCCCGGACCGGAACCCCTCCCTGCGGTGCGGAGCCCCTCCCGGCGGCGTGGGCTCAGCGGTCGAAAAGCCGGTCGAACTGCGTCGTGGTGTGCCGCAGATGCGCCACCAGCTCATCCCCCACCTGGGGTGCCTGGACATCGCTGGGCACGAACAGGATGGACACCTGCATGTGCGGCGGCTCGGCGAACCACCGCTGCTTGCCCGCCCACACGAACGGCGAGAGGTTGCGGTTGACCGTCGCCAGACCGGCGCGGGCGACCCCCTTCGCGCGGGGCATCACTCCGTGCAGCGCCTTGGGCGCCTCCAGACCGACGCCGTGGGAGGTGCCGCCCGCGACCACGACCAGATGGCCGTCGGATGCGGCCTTCTGCTGGCGGTAGCCGAAGCGGTCGCCCTTCGAGACCCTGGTGACGTCGAGCACCGAGCCCCGGTACTCCGTCGAATCGTGGTCGCCCAGCCACAGCCGGGTGCCGATCCGCGCCCGGAAGCGGGTCTGCGGGAACTGCTGCTGAAGCCGGGCCAGTTCCTCGGCCTTGAGGTGGCTGACGAACATGGTGTGCAGCGGCAGCCGCGCCGCCCGCAACCGGTCCATCCAGGCGATGACTTCCTCGACCGCGTCCAGGCCGTCGGTGCGGTCGAGCGGGAGGTGGATGGCGAACCCCTCCAGCCGGACGTTCTCTATCGCGGCGTGCAGCTTGGGCAGGTCCTCCTCGGTGACGCCGTGCCGCTTCATGCTGCTCATGACCTCGATGACCACGCGCGCGTTCACCAGGCCGTAGACGCCGTCGACCGACGAGACCGAGCGGATCACCCGGTCCGGCAGCGGCACCGGCTCCTCACCGCGGCGGAAGGGGGTGAGCACCAGCAGGTCACCGCTGAAGAAGTCCTTCATCCGGGCGGCCTCGTACGTGGTTCCGACCGCGAGGATGTCGCTGCCGAAGCGGGCGGCTTCCTCGGCCAGCCGCTCATGGCCGAAGCCGTAGCCGTTGCCTTTGCAGACCGGGACTATCCCCGGGAACTGCTGGATCACCGTTTGCTGATGCGCCCGCCAGCGAGCGGTGTCGACGTAGAGGGTGAGCGCCATTGGCCGGTCCCGGAACCTTTCTCGTAGCCGCGGTGTATTGGAGGTATGGGAGACAGCGAATCGTGGTCAGCGGCGGGACATGTAGATGTCGAGCGCCTTGTGCAGGAGCTTGTTGAGCGGGAAGTCCCACTCGCCGAGGTATTCGGCAGCCTGCCCGCCGGTGCCCACCTTGAACTGGATCAGGCCGAAGAGATGATCCGTCTCATCGAGGGAGTCGCTGATGCCGCGCAGGTCATAGACGGTCGCGCCCAGCGCGTAGGCGTCGCGGAGCATCCGCCACTGCATCGCGTTCGAGGGCCGGACCTCGCGTTTGTGGTTGGCGGAGGCGCCGTAGGAGTACCAGACATGGCCGCCGACGATCAGCATCGTGGCGGCGGCCACGGCCTCGTTCTCGTGCATCGCGAAGTACAGCCGCATCCGGTTGGGGTCCTCGGTGTTGAGGGCCGTCCACATGCGCTGGAAGTAGCTGAGCGGGCGGGGCCGGAAGTGGTCGCGCTCCGCGGTGATCTCATAGAGCCGCTGCCACTCGGGCAGATGCTCGTAGCCGCCCTGGACGACCTCGACACCGGCCTTCTCGGCCTTCTTGATGTTGCGGCGCCACAGCTGGTTGAAGCCCTTGTGGACATCCTCGAGGGAGCGGTTCTCCAGCGGCACCTGGAAGACGTACCGCGGCTGGACGTCACCGAAGCCGGCCCCGCCGTCCTCGCCCTGCTGCCAGCCCATGCGCCGCAGCCGCTCGGCCACCTCGAAGGCGCGCGGCTCGATGAAGGTGGCCTCGACATCGCGCAGCCGCTTTACGTCGGGGCTCTGGATGCCGGACTTGATCGCGGCGGAATCCCAGCGGCGGATGATGACCGGCGGGCCCATCTTCACGGAGAAGGCGCCCTGCTGCTTCAGATGCGCGAGCATCGGGCGCAGCCAGTCCTCGAGGTTGGGGGCGTACCAGTTGATGACCGGGCCCTCGGGGAGATAGGCGAGATAGCGCTTGATCTTGGGCAGCTGACGGTAGAGGACGAGACCGGCGCCGACGAGCTGACCCGTGGCGTCGAACCAGCCGAGGTTCTCCGAGCGCCACTCCGACTTGACGTCAGCCCATGCAGGCACCTGCATGTGGCTTGCCGCCGGCAGGCTCTGGATGTACGCCAGATGCTGCTCTCGGCTGATCGTCCTCAGGGTCAGGCTCATGTGGGGCGCTCCTCGGCAGGTTTGTCCCCAGGGTCGGGGCTCCGGCTCTCGCGCCGAAGCCTACTGCGACCGGGACACGCCCCGTTCGGGCCCGGGGACAACCGGGCTCCGGGCGGGCTCAGCCCAGCAGGCCGCCGAAGAGCCCTCCATGTGCCATGCCGAGATAGAAGCCGACCCCGGCGGCACCGAGCCCGATGATCAGCAGGAACCGCTCCCCGGTGGTCACGGACCTCAGCTGGCCCCAGGCACCGCTGATCATCCCGATCAGCCCGACCCATGAGCTGACCAGGTGGAGGTGGGGGAAATGAGCCGTGACAAAGGCGATCACGCCGATCACCACGGTCACCACGGCGACCGTGTTCTCTACGGGATGCGACTTGCCGTCGGTGTCCAGGAAGGTGAACAAGCCGTGGTGGGATCGTGCTGCCTGTGCCATGGGGCACCTCCAGGTAGGCACATAGAGCAAGGCGGCGAACTGTTACGCCGCTCACACCCGATGTGTACAGATTGCGGGCCAAGACGCCCGGATTTCAAGCGGGCGGCCGGAGCCGGGTACTGTGTACCGTCCGCGGTGGTGTCTGTACTGGCGCCGAAGCGGATACGCATCACGACCCTCCTGCCACGGAACGACCGTGGCCGCTGAGTCCAAAGGAGGTGGGTTCCACATGCGTCACTACGAGGTGATGGTCATCCTCGACCCCGATCTCGAGGAGCGCGCTGTCTCCCCGCTGATCGAGAACTTCCTTTCCGTCGTCCGTGAGGGCAGCGGCAAGGTCGAGAAGGTCGACACCTGGGGCCGTCGTCGTCTCTCGTACGAGATCAAGAAGAAGCCCGAGGGCATCTACTCGGTCATCGACCTGCAGGCCGAGCCCGCGGTCGTCAAGGAGCTCGACCGCCAGCTGAACCTGAACGAGTCGGTCCTCCGGACCAAGGTCCTCCGTCCCGAGACCCACTGACCGCATAAGCGTTCAGCGGTCATCGGGGCCGAATCGCAACGAGTAGCAAGCAGCCCAGCAGTACCCGCCGAGAGGTTCCCCCAATGGCAGGCGAGACCGTCATCACGGTCGTCGGCAATCTCGTCGACGACCCCGAGCTGCGTTTCACCCCGTCCGGTGCGGCGGTCGCGAAGTTCCGCGTCGCGTCCACTCCCCGTACCTTCGACCGGCAGACCAACGAGTGGAAGGACGGCGAGAGCCTCTTCCTCACGTGCTCGGTGTGGCGGCAGGCCGCGGAGAACGTGGCCGAGTCCCTTCAGCGCGGCATGCGCGTCATCGTGCAGGGCCGTCTGAAGCAGCGGTCCTATGAAGACCGCGAGGGGATCAAGCGCACGGTCTATGAGCTGGATGTCGACGAGGTCGGCGCCAGCCTGCGCAACGCCACAGCCAAGGTCACCAAGACCACCGGTCGCGGTGGTCAGGGTGGTTACGGTGGCGGTGGCGGTGGCGGCCAGGGCGGCGGTGGCTGGGGCGGTGGCCCCAGCGGCGGCGGCCAGCAGCAGGGCGGCGGCGCTCCGGCCGACGACCCGTGGGCGACCGGCGCTCCGGCCGGCGGCCAGGGCGGCGGTGGTGGTGGCTGGGGCGGCGGCTCCGGCAACTCCGGGGGCTACTCGGACGAGCCGCCCTTCTAGACCCGAGGCGTTGTTTCACGTGAAACAGCGCGCGGTCTGGTCAGGGCGACCAGCACACACTTCTTGATCACACTGGAGAGAGACAATGGCGAAGCCGCCTGCTCGCAAGCCTAAGAAGAAGGTTTGCGTGTTCTGCAAGGAGAAGATCTCCTACGTCGACTACAAGGACACGAACCTGCTGCGGAAGTTCATCTCCGACCGCGGCAAGATCCGTGCCCGCCGGGTCACCGGCAACTGCACCCAGCACCAGCGTGACGTCGCCACGGCCGTGAAGAACAGCCGTGAGATGGCGCTGCTGCCCTACACCTCCACCGCGCGATAAGGGAAGGGTGACTGACTCATGAAGATCATCCTCACCCACGAGGTCTCCGGCCTCGGCACCGCCGGTGACGTCGTGGACGTCAAGGACGGTTACGCCCGTAACTACCTGGTCCCGCGTGGTCTGGCGCTCCGCTGGACCAAGGGCGGCGAGAAGGACGTCGAGCAGATCCGCCGCGGTCGTCGCATCCGCGAGATCGCCACGATCGAGCAGGCCAATGAGGTCAAGGCTCAGCTCGAGGGCGTCAAGGTGCGGCTGAAGACACGTGCCGGCGACGCCGGCCGGCTGTTCGGCTCCGTCACCCCGGCCGACATCGCTTCGGCGATCAAGGACGCGGGTGGCCCGGAGGTGGACAAGCGCCGCATCGAGGTGCAGTCCCCGATCAAGACCCTGGGCGCGCACCAGGTCTCGGTCCGGCTGCACGCCGAGGTTGCCGCCAAGGTCGGCGTCGAGGTCGTCGCCGCCTGACGACGGCCGTGACGGTCGCCGCCGGCACCGTGCACAGTGCACCGGAGGGCCGCACCCCTGTTGTGGGTGCGGCCCTCCGCTGTGTCGGTCTTCTGTCGTGCCTGCCCTCCGCCGCGTTGCCCTCCGCCGTGCCAGGGGCTGAGTGGCCGGACGTGGGCTCAGCTTCGTACCGCGCCGGTGACGATCCAGCGGCCGGAGCGGGTGCGCAGCCACAGGGTCGCCATCCGGACCGACATCATCAGCGCCATGGTGCACCACAGCGCGGTCAGGCCCCCGCCGAGCGAGGGCACCAGCAGCGCCACCGGGGCGAAGACGGCCAGCGTGGCGATCATCGCCCAGGCCAGATACGGCCCGTCGCCCGCGCCCATCAGCACGCCGTCGAGGACGAAGACCACACCCGAGACCGGCTGGATGAGGGCGGTCACCAGCAGGGCGGGCAGCAGGGCGTCCCGTACCGCGGAGTCGGTGGTGAACAGGGGGATGAACAGCGGCCGGGAGGCGACCACCAGCAGGCCCAGCGCCACGCCCGAGGCGATGCCCCACCGCACCATGCGACGGCAGGCGGCCCGTGCCCCCTCCTCGTCGCCGGCGCCCAGATAGCGTCCGATGATCGCCTGTCCCGCGATGGCGATGGCGTCCAGGGCGAACGCCAGCAGGCTCCACAGGGTGAGCACGATCTGATGAGCGGCGATGTCGGTGTCGCCGAGGCGAGCCGCCACGGCCGTCGCGATCAGCATCACGGCGCGCAGCGAGAGCGTACGGATCAGCAGCGGTGCCCCGGCGTGGGCACAGGCTCTGATCCCCGCGGCATCGGGCCGCAGCGAGGTGCCATGGCGCCGAGCACCCCGGATGACCACGACGAGGTAGACGGCGGCCATGGCGTTCTGGGCGATCACCGTGCCCCAGGCCGAACCCGCGATGCCCAGCCCGGCCCCATAGACCAGGGTGGCGTTCAGCGCAGCGTTGGCGCCGAAGCCGCCGATGGCGACATAGAGCGGGGTGCGGGTGTCCTGGAGGCCGCGCAGCACACCGGTGGCGGCGAGCACCACCAGCATCGCGGGGATGCCGAGGGTGCTGATCCGCAGATAGGTGATGGCGTAGGGCGCGGCGGTGTCCGAGGCGCCGAAGAGGTCGACGAGGGCGGGGGCGGTGGGAAGCGCCACGGCGATGACGGCGGCGCCGAGCAGCAGGGCCAGCCAGATGCCGTCCATGCCCTGACGTATCGCTCCGGCGAGGTCGCCCGCGCCGACCCGGCGGGCCACCGCCGCGGTGGTGGCGTAGGCGAGGAAGACGAAGATGTTGACGGCGGTGGCGAGCAGGGCCGCGGCGACGCCCAGACCGGCCAGCTGGGCGGTGCCCAGATGGCCGACGACGGCACTGTCGACCATGACGAAGAGGGGTTCCGCCACGAGTGCGCCGAAGGCGGGAAGCGCGAGTGCGATGATCTCGCGGTCGTGGTGGCGCGGGGTGCTCCGCGCGCTCGTGGGGGCCTGTGTCATGAGGGCAATGTAATCGTCCACAGGTAAGAGACACAAGCTGCTCCTGGTCCTTACAGGGCGGCGCGCGGGACGATCTTCTCTGCGCCCTTTGTCGTGATCTTGCGCTGGGGGCGGAAGTTTTTCTTCTGCACAGCCACTGGATAGAGAAACCGCAGGTCAGGCCTGGACTCTCGGGGTGATTGTGTGTTTGTCCACAGCACTGTCCCCCGGCCCGTGCACAGGTTCGCGCGACTTACCCACAGGATGGATCCCATCATCCACATGCCCTGTGGATAACCAAGTTGGCTGGCGGTCCCGACGGGCCTAACGTGGTCCGGCGCCCGCCACCCGATCCGGCCCTGGAACCCCCAGCCTCCGATGCGCCGTGTCCGGAAAGCCGGCCGCTCAGTTGTGTCATAGCCGTGCCGTAAGAAGGACGGGCACGGCGAGGTTCGCTTCGCGGACGGGAGGAGGTGGCGGGGTGAGCGTGCCCGAGCCCATGGACGACCCATGGGCGGACTCCGGCCCGTCCGACCGGTTCCCGTCCCCCCGCTTCCGCCGCGGTGAGGGCGGCGGCCGGGGCCGCGACGGCCAGGACCGCGACGGAGGCGGCGGCTCCCCCTGGGAGGGCTCCGGCTTCGAGCGCGTTCCGCCCCAGGACCTCGACGCCGAGCAGTCCGTCCTCGGCGGCATGCTGCTCTCCAAGGACGCCATCGCCGATGTGGTGGAGGTCCTCAAGGGCAATGACTTCTACCGGCCCGCCCATGAGACCGTCTACCAGGCCATCCTGGACCTCTACGCCAAGGGCGAGCCGGCCGACCCGATCACGGTCGCCGCGGAGCTGACCAAGCGCGGCGAGATCGCCCGGGTCGGCGGCGCCTCGTATCTCCACACCCTCGTCCAGTCGGTCCCCACCGCCGCCAACGCGGAGTACTACGCGGAGATCGTCCACGAGCGCGCCGTGCTGCGCCGCCTCGTCGAGGCCGGCACCCGCATCACCCAGATGGGATATGCGGCGGACGGGGACGTCGACGAGATCGTCAACAACGCCCAGGCGGAGATCTACGCCGTCACCGAGCAGCGCACCAGCGAGGATTATCTGCCGCTCGGCGACATCATGGAGGGCGCGCTCGACGAGATCGAGGCGATCGGCTCGCGCAGCGGGCAGATGTCCGGCGTGCCCACCGGCTTCACCGACCTGGACTCCCTGACGAACGGGCTGCACCCGGGCCAGATGATCGTCATCGCCGCCCGCCCCGCCATGGGTAAGTCCACCCTGGCCCTCGACTTCGCGCGCGCCTGCTCCATCAAGCACGCCATGCCGAGCGTCATCTTCTCCCTGGAGATGGGCCGCAACGAGATCGCCATGCGTCTGCTCTCCGCCGAGGCCCGGGTGGCGCTCCACCACATGCGCTCGGGCAGCATGACCGACGAGGACTGGACCCGGCTGGCCCGCCGGATGCCGGACGTCTCCCAGGCCCCCCTCTACATCGACGACTCCCCGAACCTGTCGATGATGGAGATCCGCGCCAAGTGCCGCCGCCTCAAGCAGCGCAATGACCTCCAACTGGTCGTCATCGACTACCTCCAGCTGATGCAGTCCGGCGGCGCCCGGCGCCCCGAGAGCCGTCAGCAGGAGGTCTCGGACATGTCGCGAAACCTGAAGCTGCTGGCCAAGGAGCTGGAAGTACCGGTCATCGCGCTCTCCCAGCTCAACCGAGGCCCCGAGCAGCGCACGGACAAGAAGCCGATGGTCTCGGACCTCCGAGAGAGTGGATCCATCGAGCAGGACGCCGACATGGTCATCCTGCTCCACCGCGAGGACGCCTACGAGAAGGAGTCGCCGCGCGCGGGCGAGGCGGACCTGATCGTGGCCAAGCACCGTAACGGTCCGACGGCCACGATCACGGTGGCCTTCCAGGGTCACTACTCCCGCTTCGTGGACATGGCCCAGACCTGACAGCCGCTTGTAGCGCCTCAGATTTCGCTGCACAGTCTCACGCTCCGCTTCATATCGGCCGCACTTATGAAGCGGCCGTGAGACAAGCAGGTCGGCGCGTTCACTCTTTCGGGCTCCTTGGCTCGAAACTCAGGCGTCTGCTCTCGACGGCGGAGAGTCCGGTCGTACGAACCACGGTCTGGGGTTTTCCGCTGGCACCGAGGGCAGAAGCACTAATCGGGTACCTACTGGTCAGCGACCACGCGCGACCACGTGCTCTACGAATCCCGCCTGGAGCCGGCCCGATTGCTCTTCGCAGACTTCGATCGCAGCGTCCACGGCATCGTGGCTCAGCCCTTCCTGCTTCAGACCGTGCTGAACGTGCTGAACGAGGCCGCAGGATGCGGCCCACTCCCTCGGCAGGAAGGTGGCAGAGGCCACCAAGCGTCTCACCGCCCCAGACTGATGGCCGCAACAACACAGGCAGTGGCAGGCCGAGAGTCCTTCCTCGGCGAGTGAGGGGAAGAGAGCTATGGAGGCACAAGGCCACGAGATGATCGCGTCATGACTGAGATCGTCTTGATGTCCGACCCGAGGGTCGCAGCCGTGCCGTTCAGGAGTGTGGTGAACGGCTCGTCGATGTGCGACGGGACAACTCTCTGCTCGTCGATGATCGAGACATCCTGGGCACGGCGCTTACCGCTGCTGGCCTGGTCAACTACCCCACAGAGTGGTGGCACTGGTCATACGGAGACCGTTACTGGGCCTTGATGACGGGAGCGGATGCCGCCCATTACGGGCCCAAGGAACTGGATACGGTATGAACCACGATCGGGTAGTTAAAGCGTTTCGTCTTGAGGCCGGGCAACTCGCGCGGGCGATGACTGAGGTTTCGGAGGCTGAGTGGCGTTTGCCGACGCGGTGTGAACCGTGGAAAGCGTGCGACTTGCTGGCGCATGTTCGGGTGGTGATTGCCTGGCTTCCCGACATGCTGACCGCACCGGCGCCGACTCGTGCCGAGGTCTCGGCAGCGGAGTACTACCGGCCCGACGACCGTTTCGCTCCGGAAACCAACGCGGCTCGGATCGCTCTGGCCCAGGCTCATGCGGCCGAGCAAGTGAGTGGCACCGCGCTCGTCGAGGACTTCAAAGCCACTTGGCGGCGTGTGGACCGACTATGCCGTGCTGAGCCGGAAGGGCGCGTGGTCTGCACCAGGCATGGCGATCCGATGCTCCTGTCGGAGTTCCTGCTGACGCGGGTGGTTGAGGTCGCCCTGCACGGCCTGGACCTGGCCGACGCCTTGGGACGCGAACCGTGGCTGACTTCCCAGGCCGCAGATCTGGTGCAGGACCTTCTGCTCGACCCGGATGGCGTGGCGGCACTGGAGAAGCTGGGCTGGGGGCAGCTTCGCTTCCTGCGCAAGGCGACCGGACGTGAGCCGATCACAAGGGAAGAAGCGGGTGACGTCGACCGCCTGGGCATCCGGTGGCTCGCGCTGGGGTGAAAACGTCGTTGGAGTGGATCTACAGGGCGTCGGGCCGGGGGACCGTGGCCGTCGCCCGAGGAAATGACACGTCCGTGAGACGGAAGCTATGCCACCGAGCGTCACCGTGAGACGTTGATGTGAGTCTCATCGGAGTTGGCGTTCCTCATCAATGTCTGCCGTGACCGATGAGTTTTGTGCGGATCCGTGGTCGATACGGCTGGATACACCGACAGCGGTGGGCCTGTGCTGGGGACGTTCCAGCGCGGGAGGAAGCACATGGAGGCTGTGATGAGCGCCGACGACTCCGACCAGGGGCACGCGATCCGGACGGGCGGGCAGGGGACGCGGGTGAGCGGTCCCAGGGTGTTGGTGGCGGGGGCGAGCATCGCGGGACCCGCGCTGGCCCACTGGCTGCGCCGGCGGGGGGCCGAGGTGACCGTGGTGGAGCGGGCTCCCGAGCTGCGTCCCGGCGGGCAGGCGGTGGACGCGCGCGGGGTCGCCAGGGAGGTCATCGGGCGCATGGGGTTGGACCCGGCGGTGCGCGCGGCGTGCACCGACACCGCCGGCGCGCACACCGTGGACGCGGACGGGCAGGTGCTGGAGACCTTCCGCGTGGACGACGACGGTGGCGACGGGTTCATCGCGGACATCGAGATCCTGCGCGGGGACCTGTCCCAGGTGCTCTACGACGACACCCGCGACGGCGTCGAGTACGTCTTCGGCGACCGAATCGCCGAGCTCGCACAGGACGCGGACGGGGTCGACGTGGTCTTCGCGGGCGGCAACCGGCGGCGCTTCGACTTGGTGGTCGGGGCAGACGGGCCGCACTCGGAGCTGCGAGCGATGGTCTTCGGGCCGCATGAGCGGTTCCTCCGCCACCTCGGGCACGCGCTGGCCTTCTACAGTGTGCCCAACGAGTTCGGGCTGGACCACTGGCTGCTGGAGTACCAGGATCAGGAGTCCGGGCGCTCCGCCCTCCTGCGGCCCATCCAGGACGCCACCCGGGCGATGGCCGTGTTCTACTTCGCCTCGGCCGACTTCGACGTCGACCACCGTGACGTAGCGGCCCAGAAGGTCCTGCTGCGGGAGCGGATGGCGGGCCTGGGCTGGTTGACCCCGGACATCCTCGCGCACCTGGACGACACTCCGGACTTCTACCTCGACCAGGTCGCCCAGGTGGTGATGGACCGCTGGTCGAGTGGACGGGTGGGGTTGCTCGGGGACGCGGCGTTCAGCTCGTCGCCGATGTCCGGGCAGGGCACCGGGCTGGCACTGGTCGGTGCCTACCTGCTGGCCGGAGAGCTGGCCGCTGCCGGATGGGACCCCGACGCCGGGTTCGCCCGCTACGAGGCGCGGATGCGCTCGTTCGTCGAGGCCAACCAGGAGATCGGCCGGTTGAACGCCCGCAGCCGCGACGTCCCCGGGCCAGACGCCGAGCCGCGCCCCGATTTCGCCAGCGAATGGTTCACGGAGCTGGTCGGGCGCGCGATCAACGGCGTCGAGCTGCCCGACTACGCGGGGGTGGACTCCGCAGCCCCGGCCGGATCGCCGATCACCTCGTCGGCCAAGCCGTAGGTGTCACATCACGTGTCGAGAGGGACCACGCTTCGGTAGGACACCGCCGGACGACCTCCGCTCATGCCACATGGTGCGCGTTGGAGCGCCCGTTCGGCGGCCAGGCCACGTTCCGATGAGGCGGTGTTGGCTCGGAAAACTGACAAGACGGATGAGAATCGGTGCTGCCGCTCAGCGCCTCGTCTCGTACCTGGTCAGGACCACGCCGCCGGGAAACGTCCGCGTCTCCACCAGGTTCAGGTTCACCCAGCTGTCCAGCGCGGTGAAGAACGGCGTGCCGCTGCCCACCAGGACCGGATAGGCGGCGATCGCGTACTCGTCGATCAGCCCGGCGCGCATGGCCGCCCCGGCGAGCGTTGCGCCGCCGATGTTCATTGGGCCGCCGTCCTCGGCTTTGAGCCGGGTGATCTCGGCGATCGCGTCGCCGGTGACCAGGCGGGTGTTCCAGTCGACCTTGTCGATCGTCGAGGAGAACACCACCTTCGGCGTGTCCCGCCAGTTGCGCGCGAACTCGATCTCCGCCGGGGTGGCGTTGGGCTGCTGGTCGCCGGTTGGCCAGTAGGAGCTCATCGTCTCCCACAGCTTGCGCCCATACAGCGACAGGCCACTCGCCTGCTCGTGGTCGAGCCACCACTGGAACAGCTCGTCGCTCGGCGGTCCGCTCCAGCCGATGTCGTCGCCGGCCGCGGCGATGTAGCCGTCCAGGGTCAGGTTCATGCCGTAGATCAGTTTCCGCATGGCGCAGCCTTCCATCCGTGGGTCTCCGGCGTATAGACCAGCGCGGCGCGGGAAACTCATCGGTGCGCGATCTGGGCTCGCCGGTAGTCCTCGTGTTCGGGGCTCAGCGCGGTGTACTCGGCCGACTCGGACAAGCCGCCTGATCTCGACCTCGCCCTCGCGGGGAAATGCTACGGATTTGAGACTGTTCATGGGTGACAAGGCCGTGAGACAGCCAAGAACGCCCAGGTCACGCAAGATCGACAGGTCACGAGCGGCGAGACCCTGCACCGCTGTCCGACCCACACTTTGCTGCTCTCGCAAAGAACTTTGTCAGGTTGTCCTGGGTGGGGGCAGGTTGGTGGGCATGGACAGACAGTTCTGGGACGACATGTACGGCAGTCGTGATCAGCTCTTCAGCGGGGAGCCCAACGGGGTGCTCGT
>NZ_JAAAYH010000170.1:0-17411 GCF_018035285.1 Streptomyces sp. MK37H
CGCCAGGCGGCCCAGGCGGTCGACCGGCTGATCGGCCACTACCGGGGGCGCACCCCGACCGACGCGCCCGTGCTGCGCGACCGCTCCGACGTCGCCGCGTACGCCGCGTACCGGATGCCCGCGACCTTCGAGGCCGTGCGCGCCGCCCTCGACGCCTTCCGCGCCCGTACGCCCGAGTGGGCCCCGGCCACGCACATCGACATCGGCGGCGGTACCGGCGCGGCCAGTTGGGCGGTGGCCGCCGCCTGGCCGCGGGCCGGGCACACCACCACGGTCCTGGACTGGGCCGAGCCCGCGCTGACCCTCGGCCGCGAACTGGCCCGGCAGGCGCCCTCCGAGACACTGCGCACCGCCCGCTGGCAGCGCCGGGCCATCGGCGACGGCCTCGCGCTGCCGGACGGGACCGACCTGGTCACCGTCAGCTATGTGCTGGGCGAGCTGACCGAGGCCGACCGGCACGCCGTCGTGGCCGAGGCGGCGCGCGCAGCGCAGGCCGTAGTACTGGTCGAACCGGGCACCCCCGAGGGCTATCTGCGGATCCGCGAGGCCCGGGACCGGCTGCTGGCCGCCGGGCTGCGGATCGTCGCCCCCTGCCCGCACGGCGCGTCCTGCCCGATCGAGCCCGGCGCCGACTGGTGCCACTTCGCCACCCGGGTCCGCCGCTCCTCCCTCCACCGGCGGGTCAAGGGCGGTTCGCTGCCGTACGAGGACGAGAAGTTCAGCTATGTCGCGGCCGTACGGTTCGACGCGACGCCCGCCGGGGCGCGGGTGGTGCGCCGCCCGCAGATCCGCAAGGGCCAGGTGCTGCTGGACCTGTGTGCGCCCGAGGAGGGGCTGGGGCGCACCACGGTGACCAAGCGTCAGGGGCAGCTGTACCGGGCCGCCCGCGATGTGTCCTGGGGCGATATCTGGCCGCCCGAGGAGGAGCCGCCCCGCTAGGCGCTCCGCTCAGCGCTCCGCTGGATGCCTTGACCTGTCAGCCCTCCGCTGGGAGTGCCCTGACCTGCCGCCGATCGTCCGCGGCGCCGTCGCGGCTGCTCGCACCCACGCGGCGGAGCCGCACATCGATACAGCCCCGCGCCCCTTCGGGGCACGCTCCTCCGGGGTGTCCGGCGGACCACGCGGCGGAGCCGCATATCGATGCCTCAGCGTAGGCTCGCGCTATACCTACATCTGACAGCGTGGCGCTTCGGACGCTCGATGGGCCGCACCTGGCGAGATGCTAGCGGGCCCTGGCATACCAACCTCGCGAGCTGTCGTCCTCGTACACGGCGGTGGCGTCACCCGTGAAGAAGGCGGGTTCTTCACTCGTCTGGCAAGAGGACTGGCTGAGGCAGGCGTTGTCTCACTGCGCTTCGACCTCCGGGGCCGCGTCGTCCAGGTGACGTGTCCTGGTTGATCACGTGATGCCGAGGGTGATCAGTGGACGGATGGCGCCGCGGAGGGAACGAGCGCCTTGCCCGCCTGTGCTCCGACGAGGATGAGCGAGGTTCGGACGCCCCCGCCGTAGCTGCACCTACCCGCGCCATGGGCAGTGACGTCGGCCAAGGAGAGAAGGCATGCCCGTTGTTCCGTTAGCGGTGAGCGGTGTCCGTGCCGGCGACAAGGAGTGCTTCACGCAGGGTGCGTACGGCTGGTGTGGCCTGATGTGGTGCTGCTTCGCGGGCCAGGTCCTGAAAGCGGCGGCGGACCCGGGCGGAGTCCACGCTGCTGCCCACCTCGATAGCCCGGCGGCCGGCGTCGCAAGCGGCGTCGATGTCGCCGACGACGAATAGGGCACGCGCTGCCGCTATGGCGTCGAACGCTTGTGAGCGCGTACGGCCCTCGCCGCGTTCGACCGCGGCGGTGTTGAGCAGCCCGACGGCGGTGACGGCGTGCTGGGGGCGGGCGCTGGTGCGGGCGAGGAACAGCAGAACCTCACCGAGGGTGGAGGAGAGCTCGGCGTGGTCGAGGTAGGCCGCGTAGGCGGGCAGCTCCTCGGAGGTGTCTTCAGCCCAGATTTCCTGGGCGTGGCGCACGTTGCGCAGGGCCTCTCTGCTGTCGCCCTGGAGCGCGGCGAAGCGCCCGGCCAGAGAGTGCAGCCCCGCTCGAAGGACGGGGTGGGTGCCGTGGCGTGTGCCATACAGGGCCAGGGCGATGCAGTCCGCGGCGGTGTCCGGGCGGCCGAGGTAGCCCCAGATCCGGGCGAGGCATTGGAGGAGGTGCGCGGTGAGGGCGCGGTCGCTGCCTTCCCGGGCTGCGTGGACGGCCAGGGTGAGGTGGCGGATGGCGGATGGCCACTGGGCGGCGTCGTGGGACATCCAACCGACACAGCCAGCGAGATCGGCGAGTTCCCGGAAGAGGGCTCGGCCTGCGATTTCGGTGTAGCGGCCTTCCCGGATCTTGTTGGTGGCCCAGGCCAGTTGGCCGGTCGCGGAGTGCAGCGTGCTGCCGCCGCCGTGGAGGTTGTCGAGCTTTCTGAAGACGGTGGTGTAGTCGGCGATACGAGCGGCGTCCGCTGCGCCGAGCCGCCGCCCGTGGGTGGTGTTGTCGGTTCCGGGGAGCGCATGGGGCCGCGCGTACGCCCAAGAGTCCAGGGCGGTCAGCAGATGGTCGGGGGCGTAGGGGGGGACCTCAATGCGGCCCAGCTCGTCGTAGCGCGTGGACGTTTGGGAGGGACAGGGCCGCCGGGTGAGGTTGGCGGCGGTGGCCCGGTCCAGTTCGGTCAGGATTTCGGCCGGGCCCCGGTAGGGAGTGAGGTCGTCCGGTCGGGCCTCGGCCAACCCGAGGTCCGCGGCGGTCAGATGGCGGCCGAGGCGGGCGGAGAAGACGTCTGCCAGGAGGTCGGGTACGGGCTGGCGCGGTTGTTCTCCGCCCAGCCAGCGGCGTACCCGGGATCCGTCGGGGCGGATGTGAGGGTGGCCGGTGGTGCGGGCCCGTTCGGCGACGGCTGCGGCCAGACCCTTTTTGGTGAAGCCGCAGATACGGAACCAGTAGGCGAATGCTGACTCCCCGGATCGCGGGGGACTGTCGGTCACGGGCTCGGTCGGCATGGCAGGGCCTCCACCGCAGGCGCGATCTCACTGTGAACGGTATGTAACCGACAGTAGTGCACCGGCTTGGGTTCGGGGAGCGCTTCCGCGTCACGCCCGGGACTCCGCTCCCCTTCCGCTCCCCCTGCGCGCCGCACTGGGCGCTTCTCAAGTGCCGCCGGCGCGCTCCCTGCCGCCGCCCACTGTGCTGAGCCCAGACTCCCATCCCTGACGCCAGATCAGATCGCAGCGGGAAGGGAGCCATGAGGTGATCAAGGAAGGGTCATACCTGTTCGTGGAGGGTCAGGGGCCGGTGGAGCCGTTTCGGGGGAAGTATGCGGTCAAGGTCCCGGACGTCTTCGACCGCATTCGGAAGGGCTGGGCCGGGGCCGGGCTGGATCCGTCCTCCCCGTATCTGCCGATGCGGATCGAGATCGAACTCACCACCAAGTGCAACGACCACTGCCCGACGTGCGGGATGGGGGCGCTGACGCTGGCCGAGGGCCGCACGCTCACCGATGGGCAGCTCCGCTTTCTGCTCGACCAGTTCGCCTCCATCGGGCTGCCGTCGCTCGCGATCACCGGGGGCGAGCCCTTCACTGCGTGGCGAGCGCTGCTGCTGCTCCTGGAAGGCGCGCGGGACCGCCGAATCGACATCTCCAAGCTGACCACCAACGGCATCTGGGGGACACGCGGGCGGTGCGGGCCGGTCTTCGAACGCCTGGAGAAGGCCGGATTCCTCGAGGCACGTCTGTTCGTCCCGCTGCTGATGCTGTCCATCGGCGAGCAGGCCACCCCGCTGGAGGACATCGCGCGGATCATCCGCCACGCGGTGACCCACTACAGCGACAGGGAACTGAACATCGCCGTCTCCTCGCTCGCCGACCCCGCGACCCGCGAGCACAAGGTCGATGACCTGATGGCGGTCTACGAGAAGGCATACGGCGACTTCCCGCACGACCGGGTCCACTCCACCATGCGGGTCTACCTGAACAACGAACGCCTCGACGAGCAGGCGGAGGTGACCCGGCCCGGCACGACATCCGTCTCGCGGTGGATGGACCGGTGTTTCGACTGCTTCGCGCCCACTGTCGGGGCCTACGTGCTGCCAACCTCCCTGATGAAGCAGGACGGCTGCTGGTACTCCTGCGCCGCCTTCAACGTGCCGGAGAAGCTGGCCTTCGGGAACCTGCTTCGGGAGCGCGCCAGGGACGTCCTCGCCCGCGCGAACGACTCCGCCTATATCGCCCGGGTCCGGGCCGGCCGCGGCCTGAAGGCCCTGCACGAGGTGGTCCCCCCTCCTACACGAAGAACACCACCTGCACCTCGTTCTGCGACTCCTGCGCCCTGCTCATCGACCAGTACGACGCGATCACGGGGGAGAAGACCGGGCATCCGTCCGCTCCAGTCATCCCCACCACCTCCCTGCTCGCCCGGGTTGAGTCGACCTGGGGCGACCGGTGAGTGCGGACACGGAGGCGGTCGTGATCGGGGTCCTGGCGCAGATCTCGGAGCAGCCGCAGGAGGTGTGCGCGCGGAGGGAGACTCTCCTTCAGGACCTCGGGGTGGACAGTCTCGCGCTACTCGAAATGGTGGAAATAGTCCAAGACCGGCTCGCGATCATTGTGCCGGATGAAGTCACGGCGCGTATTCAGTCGGTTGCAGACTTACAGGACGCGGTGGACCGCCTCACGGCCACCGTTCCTGTGTCCGAACCGACCGTAAGGACCTGATCGTGAGCGAACGCGTCATCGCCCCCCGCAACCGCGGCTTCCTCTTCCTCGACTCCCACCCGGCCGGCTGCACACGCCTGGTTGAGGACATGTGGCAGGCCATCCCCGCCCCTGCCACGGCACCGACCGGAGATGGGCCGGTGGCGCTCGTTATCGGGTCCTCGGCCGGGTACGGGCTGGCGGCCACGGTCGCCGGGCTGAAGCGGGCCGGGATCCGCGGCATCGGCATCTGCTTCGAGAAGGCACCCACCGAGCGGCGCAGCGCCACGGCGGGCTGGTACCGCACCGCCGCCACCGCCGACCTTGCCGGAGCCGCCGGGCGGGACATGGTCTTTCTCAACGGTGACGCGTTCGCCGACTCCATGAAGAGCCATACTGGCGACCTGATCAAGGAGCGCTTCGGCGGACGGCTGGACTACCTGATCTATTCCGTCGCCGCGCCCCGCCGCACCGACCCCGATACCGGTATCACGTACGCCTCGGTCCTCAAGCCGATCGGGCAGGCGTACCGCACCAAGACCCTCGTCTTCGGCGACGAGGGAGCACCGGAGGTCCGCGAGGTAGAGACCGCGCCGGCCGAAGGAGACGACATCCAACAGACCGTCGGGGTCATGGGCGGCGCCGACTGGGACCGGTGGATCAGTCACCTCGCCGACCGCGGTCTGCTCGCCGAGGGCTTCACCACCGCGGCCCTGTCCTACATCGGCTCCCCGCTCACGGCCGCGATCTACCGGCAGGGCACCATCGGCGCGGCGAAGGCCCACTTGGAAGCCACCGCTCGCACCCTGAACGAGCGCCTGGGCAAGCTCGTCGGAGGCCGCGCGGTGACCTCCGTCAACGGTGCCGCCGTCACCCAGTCCTCCACCGCCATCCCCGGCATCGCCTTGTACGTCGGACTGCTGCGCGGCGTCCTCGGGGATGCCCTCGTACCGCCGGCCGGTCAGCTCGCCGACCTGTGGGACCAGCTCACCGGTACCGCACCGCTGACCGTCGATGACGAGGGCCGCGTCCGACTGGACACCTGGGAGCTGACCGATGACGTCCAGGCCGCCGTGGCCGAGCGCTGGAAGGAAGCCACCACCGGCAACATCGCCGAGCTTGCCGCCCTCGACTGGTTCCAGGCGGAGGTGCGCCGTCTCTACGGGTTCGACGTGCCCGGCATTGACTACGCCCGGTCGGCAGAAACGGCCGTCTCGTGGCCCACTCACACGCCCTGACCCACACTTGGAGGAACGCCATGCGTCTGCCGACCGATCAAGACCTCATCCGCTGGCAGCAGCAGCTCGAACAGTTCTTGGCCCACTTCGCAGACACCGACCTGCGCCGGGCCACGGCCCGGATCAGTGACCCGGCCGTCCACGAGGCGGCGGCCGTGTACGTCACCCGGCCGAGCAAGCGGCTGCTGGGCATGGCGTTCCTCCACACCGCCCACGCCCTTCACCACCAGGACGACATCCGCGACGACGACCTCACCGCTATCGCGGCCGCGCTGGAAATCCGCCACGGCGCGATCCTCCTCCACGACGACATCGTGGACGGCGACACCATCCGTGGCGGTCGGCCCACCGCGCACCACGCCCTCATCCCCAGCTTCGGCGACGAAGCACGAAGCGCAGCCCTGTTCGCCGGCGATGTCCTCGCCGGACTCGCCCCGCTGCCCATCCTCCGGACCGCCCTGCCGCAACCCCTCCGGGTGCGCCTGGCCGAGCTGTTCCAGCACACCACGGCACTGGTAGCAGCTGGCCAGGCCGAGCAACTCCATCTCGACGCATGCCAGGACCCCGGACGCGTCACAGAGGCGGACATCCTCCGCATCCACGCGGGACAGTTCGCCCCCTACCTGCTGTGCTCCCTGCACCTCGCCGGTGCCCTCGCCGAGCTCGATGACGCCGGCCTCGACCGCATCACCGAGGCCGGCATTCCCCTCTGCCAGGGCTTCCAGGTACAGAATGACGTCGCCGGATTCCGCGAGCTCGCCCGCGTCCAGGAGCTGGGGGAACAGACCAGCTCAGCCCTGACCCTTGCCAACACCAGCGACCTGGCCCGGCGCCGCCGCACGGCCCTCGTCCGGGCCGCCCTGGACCGGCTGCCCAGCGACCAGTGCGCCCGGATGCTGGCATACCTCAACGGGGGCGACGACGACCTCACCGCCATCGTCGACCTCATCGAACAGAGCAAGGCGGCCGACTGCTGCGCCGGGCTCATCCTGGAACTCCACGCCCAGTCACGGGAGCGCATCACAGCCGACACGCACCTGCCCGTCGACGTCCGCACCGCGCTTCACGCCACGTTCCGCTACATGACCGCGCTGTACGACCCGACGTCGCACGAGAGCCGGTTGTACCTGGAGGCACGCCCGGACCTGGAAACCCTTACCAGCCGGTAGGCGGATGATGCCGGTGCCGCGGGCGTGTCGGGGCCCACAGCTACGGTGACCGCGTTCTATCAACCGTGCTGCTGGCTGCTTGCACGGACGGCGCCCCGCTGGCATGGAACCCAGGCGGGGCGCCGTCTTGTTGATGGAAGGCCAATAACGGGCCCTGGTCTTCGCATCCAAGGCGGCGGGTCAGGCCGCCTTGCCCCAGTCAGACCCGTTCGCCGTGGTGGCCTCGGCCCACAGCACCAGCAGTCGCGTGTACTCCTCAGCCCGCCGCTGGCTGGCGGGCTCGTCCATGAGGAGCCGGATACGGTCGTTGATCTCTTCCAGGGCAGGGGAGGTCACACGGCCTTGCGGCCGGAAGGTGGGCATGCGACCCACCGTACGGTGAGGCACCGACACCGGCCGCGGCCCGTGCTGGCCCATTCGGAGGCCAGGGGTGCCGCACGGCTGTCTTCACCGCAGCCTCCAACGCGGCCCGGTTGAGCTCGGCATCCTCGGCGTGCTCGATGATGGCCGCCTGGCTCACGGTGGCGGCGTCGCGCCACCGCGTCCACTGGCGTTCCCACTCATCGCCTGGGAGCCCGTTGCGCGCGGAGTATTCGGTCTCTGTGGCCTGCTGGAGCGTGATGAGTCTGTCGGGAATTTCTTGGATCATAAGCGCGGTGCATCAGGCGCCCGCGTGACTCTTGCCGCCGCCTGGGCTCCGCAAACACGTCGGCCCCCGCAGAAGCGAGGGCCGATCGTCGCGCGCCCGGCGGGGCCGGGAGTACCGTCTGAGTGTCTACGTCAGAACGGAGCACACAGTATGCCCCATCAGACCGACACGCCGGAGGGCGCACAGACGAACGGGCAGCGGCTCAAGCGTCTACGTATGCGCCGTCGCTGGGATCAGCGCAAACTCAGCGAGGTAAGTGGGTACTCTCTTTCAGCCGTGAGGAAATTCGAACAGGGCCAGCGCAGTCTGGACCGCGCCGACGTGATCCTCGCCTTTTCCAAGGCGTTGGACTGCCACCCCACCGAGATCACTGGGCAGCCCTACGCGCCGCCCGACTCCGACCTTGACGGCCAGGCCGCCCTCGCCTCTGTCGGCGCTGTACGCCGGGCTCTGTTGCGTCATGGGCGCCCATCTCGGCCTACTGACCAAGAGGCAGCTGAGGTGGACCTGGGCAAGCTTCGCGAGCGCGTTGCCACAGCGAACGGGCATCGGCAGCGCGCCGCCCTGGCCAAGCTCAGCGACGTGCTCCCTGCCCTCCTACGGGACCTCCAGGTCGCGGTAGAGGTGAGTACCGGGGATGGACAGCGTGAGGCGTATGACCTGCTCGCCTCGGCGTACGAGTGCGCCATGCAGTACTTGCACAAGTTGGGCCGGAGTTCTGACGCTACCCTCGCGACGGAGCGGGTGCTGTGGTCGGCGGAGAAGACCGAGGATCCGCTTCGCATTCTCGCCGCGCGCTGGTATGACGCGGGCGAATTCCTGTCCATCGGGGAGCACGACGAGGCCGGCCGCCTCATCGATGAGGCGCTGACATCGCTCGGCACCATGGGCGCTGACAGCCCTGAGAAAGTGTCACTGGCCGGTGCCTTTCACCTGAAGGCGAGCCTCAACCACGCCAGGGCCACCGACAGCAAAACGGCAGAGCAGCATCTGCAAAAGGCCCAGGAGCAGGCGAAGTTGCTGGGCGAGGATCGCAACGACTTCCAGTTGCAGTTTGGTCCCACCAATGCCGCGATCTGGTCGGTCTCGCTGCCGGTGGAGATGGGCAAAGGCCAAGAAGCGGTACGCCGTGCGGAGCGCGTCACCCGCTCGCTGCCCAAGCAGTACGCCGCCGAACGGCGCAGTCACCACTACATCGACGTGGGCCGGGCGTACTACTACAACGGACAGCATGAGCAAGCCCTGGAAGCGTTCGTCAAGGCAGAGCGTCTGGCGCCGCAGGCAACGCGTATGAATGCAGGCGTGCGCGAGACCACGCACACCATGTTGAATTCGGCCCGTCGAACGGCACTGTTCGAGTTCGGGATGCGGCTCGGCGTGGTGTGACAGCCGAGTGACACACTTTGTGTCACTGCCCCACACAGCGAGACCCTACGGTCAGTCATCACCTGATCACTGATGACGTCCGGGGGCCAACGTGCCATCGAATCTCGAACTCCTACCGTGGACACCGCCGCACATCCAAGGCGTCGAGACTTTACTCGTCGGCAAAGGGTGGGACGCGGTGTCCACGTCGGTCGCCGTTGGAAACCGCGCCCTTGAGCTGGGCGGAGCGTCATGACCGCCACCACCCGGCCCTTCGCTGTCGGGGTGCCGGCCTACTCGCAAGTCCTTCCTCGTACACCGGAGTCGGCAGCACACGCCCGGCGGATGGTGCGGACCGTGCTGGAGACCTGGCACCTGCCCCAGCTCGCCGGCGAGGCGGAGTACGTCGTGTCTGAGCTGGTCTCCAACGCCGTCGACCACGCTCGTGGCCGATGCCTGCGCGTCACCGTGACCCGCATCAGCGAATGCCGCGTGCGCCTCGCGGTCATCGACAAGAGCCACGACAAGCCAGAGCTGAAGACCGCCCTGCCCACCGAGGAGCACGGGCGCGGCCTCGCCGTGATCGACGCTTTAGCGCAGGGATGGGGCGTCGACACGCTGCAATGGGGAAAGCGGGTATGGGCAATCCTGGGGGACGGCGCGGGGGAGGACGAGCGGTGACTGGCCCGACCGTGCCCCCGCAACGGGCCTCCAGCCCTCTGGACACTCCCCGTTGGGCCGCCCCGGAAACGGCCGGCCATAGCGTTGGTGTGCTCGAGAAGACCGCCGCCATACTCGACGTCATCGAACGGGGCCCAGCCTCCTCGGCCGAGATCGCCGAAGCTACCGGAATCTCCCGCGGTACTGTGTTCCGGCTGGTCCGAGTCATGGCCCGTCTGGGGCTGGTTGCCCAGGACGGAGGCCGGGTCACCCTCGGACCGCGCATCGCCCAGCTGGCGGCTGCGGGTGACGGCGTTCCCGTGGCGAACGCATGGGCCGAGAAGCTCGTCGCCTTGCGTGATGCGACTGGCGCATTCGCCGTCCGCCTCCACCAGCTCCACAGTCCCGCCACACGGGTTTGCATCGCCGAGGTCCTGGACCTTCACGCACCGCAGCGCTCGCAACTCGGCATGCTCGAACCGCTGAGGGCCGATCCCGTAACACTGACGTTCCTCACCTGGCAGTCGAACCAGCCCGGTGTGCGAGTACCCGCTGCCGTCCCTTACAGGGACGACACGCTGACCCGGACTCGGCGCCGGGGCTGGGCGCAGGGCTTCAGCGGCCCCGATCACTGTGTCGCCACCGTCGCTGCTCCTGTCCTGGACCGGCGTAAGCGAGTTGTGGCCGTCCTGGAGATCTCAGGCCCGGTCGCGGCCCTCACCCCTGCCCCGGGGCGGACGCATGGCAGGTCGCTGATCGCCGTTGCCTCGGACAGCGACGTGATCAGTGAATGCCTCTACCGCAAAGGCGCAGCAGTGCCCGGTGCGCCGGCACACAAGGTGAGCAGCCTGCACCTGCTGACCACCACGCGGAGGACCGGATGAGAACAGCGTTCCACGGCACGATCCGGCCCCCGCGTGAGGGGGAAGCGCCCGCTGCCGCCGCGTTGGTCATGGGGGCCTACCTTCGGGCCCTACGGCTCTCGCGCGGCGTGAACGGCAGTGATGCCGCGTGGGCGATCGGCAGCTCAGCCGCCACATTGTCGCGGCTGGAGACCGGCCGCCTGCACCGGATTGCGGATGCCATCGCGCGTACGCGGCGGTAACCGGTGCTGCGGGCCCCTGCCGTCGCCGTGACCGGGCGGGCTGGCCGGAGAGTCCTGCGGGTCCTGGAGGTTCGTCACAGCGGTCTTCCTCATGGCGGTGGAGCAGCGCGGCCGTCCGGGGGTACACGGCAGTGGCATAGGCTAACCAAGCGAACGGATCAGGCCAACTGGCATGACGCCAACGGCTGATGAGGACAGGTCAGCCAGGATCTGGGCCCGCGCCGTCAGCCCAGGGCGCGGGCCAGCGCCGTGGCCGCCGCCGCGCGGGGGGCGCTGTCGCCGGGGCGGCGGCGCGGATGCACGGTGGTGGCGAGGAGCACCAGATAGGCCCCACGGGCACGGTCCACCACCAGGCTGGTACCGGTGAACCCGGTGTGCCCCGCCGCGCCCCGGCCCGCCAACTCCCCCATGAACCACGGCTGGTCGACCTCGAAGCCCAGCCCCGGCGCGGTCAGCATCAGCTCGGTGGACTCCGCCGACAGCACGGGCCCGCCCCCGGCCAGCAGCGCCCGGCACAGCACGGCCAGGTCCCCGGCCGTCGAGAAGAGTCCGGCGTGCCCCGCGACCCCGCCCAGCGCCCAGGCGTTCTCGTCGTGCACCACGCCCCGCAGCATCCCCCGGTCCAGCTTGCCCCACGGCCGCCGCTGGTCCTCGGTGGCCGCGATCCGGGGCAGCCAGGAGGCGGGCGGGTTGAAGCGGGTGCCGGCCATGCCCAGCGGGCCGGTGACCGTCTCCTGGACGAGCCGGTCCAGCGGCTGTCCCGCCGAACGCTCCACCACGCGCTGGAGCAGCAGGAAGTTGAGGTCGGAGTAGCGGCGGGCGGTGCCGGGCGGGGTGGCCGGCGGCTCGGCCGCGAGTCGGGCCAGCGCCCGCTCCCGCCCGTCCTCCTCGTACAGCGGCAGTTCGGGGATCAGCCCGGAGGTGTGGGTGAGCAACTGCCGCACGGTGATGCCGTGCTCGGCGGCGGCCGTGCACTCCGGGGCGTACGCGGCCACCCGCCCGTCCAGCGAGATCGGCCCGCGCTCGACGGCCCGCAGCGCCACGATCGTGGTGAACAGCTTGGTGAGCGAGGCGAGGTCGAAGACGGTGTCGCGGCGCACCGGCACCCAGCGCTCGCGCGGCAGCTCCACGCCCCGGTCGGCGCTCTCGTCGTACGCCGCGTGGCGCACCGCCCAGCCGAAGCACTCCTCGGCCAGCGGGCCGGAGCCGGTCCCGGCGGCCAGCGCCACCCCGGAACACCAAGGGCGCTCCCCCTCGGGAAGCGCCCTGACGGTCTCCAGCAGCCGGGTCAGACCACGGCCACGCTGTGCTTCGTTCGTCGCTGCCACGGACGGCAGAGTCCCATGAAGCAGGCCATGGCCGCGAGCGCGCAGCCCAGCTGGACGACGGCCATCGGCACCGCCGTGGTCTCGCCCGCGATCCCCACCAGCGGCGAGGCGACCGCGCCCAGCAGGAAGGTGGAGGTGCCCAGCAGCGCGGAGGCTGAACCGGCGGCGTGCGGGGTGCGCATCAGCGCCGAGGCATTGGTGTTCGGCATGGCCAGACCCATCGACGACATCAGCACGAACAGGCAGGCCGCGACCGGCCCCAGACCGGCCTTGCCGAAGACCCCGGCGGAAAGGATCAGCAGCGCGGTCGCCGCGAGGGCGATCAGCGTCAGCGCCACGGCCAGCACCTTGTCCATGTTGACGCGGCCGACGAGCACCCGGCCGTTGATCTGGCCCATGCCGATGAGGCCGATCGAGTTGAGCCCGAAGAGGAGGCTGAAGGTCTGCGGCGAGGCGCCGTAGATCTCCTGGACGACGAAGGACGAACCGGAGACATAGGCGAAGAGGGCGGCGAAGGCGAAGCCGCCCGCGAGCATGTATCCGGCGAAGACGCGGTCGGCGAGCAGCCCGCGCATCGTACGGAGCGTCTGGCCGAGCCCGCCGTCGTGGCGGCGCTCCGCGGGCAGGGTCTCGCCCAGGAAGCGCCAGACGACGAGGGTGAGCAGGGCGCCGATCACGGTGAGGACGACGAAGACGCCGCGCCAGTCGGTGAAGCGCAGGATCTGCCCGCCGATGACGGGCGCGGCGATGGGCGCGACGCCGGAGATCAGCATGAGGGTGGAGAAGAAGCGGGCCATCGCGATGCCGTCGTACAGGTCGCGGACGACGGCGCGGGCGATCACGATCCCGGCCGACCCCGCGAGCCCCTGGAGCAGCCGGAACCCGATCAGCAGCCCGGCGGTGGGCGCGAAGGCGCAGATGGCAGTGGCGATGACGTAGATCACCATGCCGATGAGGAGGGGACGGCGGCGGCCCCACTTGTCGCTCATCGGGCCGACGACGAGCTGGCCGAGCGCCATGCCCATCAGGCAGGCGGTGAGGGTGAGCTGGGCGGTGGCGGCGGAGCTGTGGAGCGCGTCGGTGACCTCCGGCAGGGCCGGGAGGTACATGTCCATCGAGAGGGCGGGGAGAGCGGTGAGCCCGCCGAGGACGAAGGTGACGAGGAGGCTCGTACGGCGCTGCGCGGTCAGCGGAGCGGTGACCTGGGGCGCGGCGGCGGAGAAGGGGGGAGAAGAGGGTTCGGGTCTGGGAGCCCGGGAGGGAGCGGCGGCCGTTTGGCCGGGCTGCTGCATGCTGACCTTCCATGAGTCGTTGAATCGTTGTCTATGCTCTCAGCCGAATTGGAGTGCTCACGACCGAATAAGCCAGAGGTGAGGATGTCCGGACCGAAGGCCGAGCCCGTGCGGTGGGGGATCCTGGCGACCGGTGGGATCGCCGCCTCGTTCGCCACGGATCTGCTGGAGATGGCGGACGCGCAGGTCATGGCGGTGGGATCGCGCAGCCCGGAGTCGGCGAAGCGGTTCGCGGAGCGGTTCGGGATACCCCGCGCCCACGGCGGCTGGGAGGAGCTGGCCGCCGATGACGACATCGATGTGATCTATGTCGCCACCCCGCACTCGGCCCATCGGGCGGCGGCCGGGCTGTGCCTGGAGGCGGGGCGTGCGGTGCTGTGCGAGAAGCCGTTCACGCTCAATGTCCGCGAGGCCCAGGAGCTGGTGGACCTCGCCCGGGCCCAGGGCCGCTTCCTGATGGAGGCGATGTGGACGTACTGCGATCCGGTCGTCCGCCGGATGACCGAGCTGATCCACGACGGCGCGATCGGCGAGGTCCGGGCGGTCCACGCGGACTTCGGGCTGCCCGGCCCGTATCCCCCGGACCACCGGCTGCGCGATCCGGCGCTGGGCGGCGGCGCCCTGCTGGACCTCGGCGTCTATCCGGTGTCCTTCGCCCAGCTGCTGCTCGGCGAGCCGGACGAGGTACGGGCGGTGGGGCAGCTCTCCCCCGAGGGCGTGGATGTGAACACGGGCCTGGCGCTGGGCTGGGACAGCGGGGCGGTGGCGCTGCTGTCCTGCTCGATCACCGCCGATACGCCGATGACGGCGGCGGTGACGGGCACGGCGGGGCGGATCGAGTTCCCGCGCGGCTTCTTCCACCCGGAGCGGTTCGTACTGCACCGGCCCGGCCGGGATCCGGAGGAGATCACGGCGGTGGACGGGCTGCGCTCCTACCAGCGGGAAGCGGCGGAGGTGATGCGCGCGCTGCGCGCGGGCGAGACGGAGTCCCCGCTGGTGCCGCTGGACGGCACGCTGGCGGTGATGCGGACCCTGGACGCGGCGCGGGAGCGGCTGGGGGTGCGGTATCCGGGAGCGGACGCGGACACAAACGAGGACGAGGCGTGAGCGGGGCGGGCCCGGCGCATGGGGTGCGGGGCGGCCCGGCGCATGGGGTGCGCGCCGGGCCCGCCCGCCCGTCAGACCTGCTTCAGGCCGGGGTTCCCGGCCTCGCTGACGAACGACGCCGCCGTGGTGAGCGGCGCGCCCTGGGTCGTGACCGCGGAGACCGTCTTGTAGTCGGCCCGTGCCCGCTCCTCGTCCAGCGAGACCGTCACATAGCCGCGCCGGCCGTTGTAGAACTTCATATGCGGGTTGGCGGCCATGTACGTGGCCCAGTTGTCGGGCTTGTCGGCGCCGTCCTTGCCGCTGCTGACGGAGGTGCCGACGAACTCCACGCCCAGGGTCCGGGAGCCCGGGTCGTCGAAGTCCTTCTTGATGTCGAAGGCGTAGTGCACATGGACATCGCCGGTCAGGACGACGAAGTTGTCCAGGCCCGCCTTCTCGACACCGGCCAGGATCCGCTCCCGGGAGGCGGGGTAGCCGTCCCAGGAGTCCATGGAGAGCTTGGAGCGCGCGGCCGTGGTGTTCTTCCGCTGGGAGAAGGTGACCTGCTGCGGCAGCACGTTCCAGGTGGCGGTGGAGCGCTGGAAGCCGTCGAGCAGCCAGCGCTCCTGGGCGGTGCCGGTGAGGGTGCGCGAGGGGTCCTCGGACTCCGGTCCTGGGTACTGCCAGCCGTCGCCGTACGCCTGGTTGGAGCGGTACTGGCGGGTGTCGAGGATGTCGAACTGGGCCAGCTCGCCGTAGTGGAAGCGGCGGTAGAGCCGCATGTCGGCGCCGCTCGGCCGCTGCGGCATCCGCAGCGGCATGTTCTCCCAGTACGCCCGGTAGGCGGCCGCCCGGCGGATCAGGAACTCGTCCGACGGGCCGCCGTTCTCGTCGATGTCGCCCGCGTAGTTGTTCTCGGTCTCGTGGTCGTCCCAGGTGACGTACCAGGGGAAGGCGGCGTGGGCGGCCTGGAGGTCCTCGTCGGACTTGTAGAGCGCGTAGCGCAGCCGGTAGTCCCCGAGCGTCATGGTCTCGGTGTTGAACACCGCGGGGAGGGTGCGGTCGGTGTAGTTGCGGGCGCCGCCCGCGGCACCCACCGCGTACTCGTACTGGTAGTCGCCCACGTGGAAGACGGCGTCCAGATCCTCGTCCGCCAGGTGGCGGTAGGCGGTGAAGTAGCCGTCGTGGTACGCCTGGCAGGACACCAGGCCGAAGCGGACCTCCTGGACCTTGGCGCCCAGGGAGGGGGTGGTGCGGGTGCGGCCCACCGGGCTGGTCCAGTTCCCGGCCTTGAAGCGGTACCAGTAGACGCGGCCCGGCTCGAGCCCCTTGGCGTCCACGTGCACCGTGTAGTTGAACTCGGCGTGCGCGGTGGTGGTCCCCCGGCGGGCGACGCGGCGGAACTTCTCGTCGCGGGCGATCTCCCACTCGACCTTGACGGTGCCCTCTTCGGGCAGCCCGTTGCCCGGCTCGTACGGGCGGGGCGCCAGCCTGGTCCACAGCACGACGGCGTCGGGCAGCGGGTCGCCGGAGGCCACGCCGAGCGTGAACGGGTTGTCGGCGAGCGCGTGCGGCGACACCTGCGCGGCGTGGGCGCTGGGCAGGTTGGTGGTGAAGGCGAGCGCGGCGGCAGCCCCCGTCACGGTGAGGAAGCGGCGGCGTCCCAACGTTGCGGCCGCGGCTCGTATGGCGCGCTGGTGCGAGTCGTGTGCCATGTGCTCTCCCCTGGCTCGTGGCGTCAGAGGAATTGGAGTGCCGGAGGACGGCCGGGCGTTTGCGTGCACACGACATCGATATGACCGCTCGGTGAGGTCCGTTGCCGGAAGGGACCTTTACGGCGAATCGGCGTACCCGCACGGTGAACTGACGTGGCGTACGCTGCGTCGCCATGAGCGACGGTCGTGTGTCGGTGGTGTCGAAAGTGGCGGTGGTGACGGGCGCGGGCTCCGGGGTCGGCCGGGCCGTGGCGCTCGAACTCCTCGAGGCGGGCTGGTCGGTGGCGCTGGCGGGGCGCCGCGAGGAGGCCCTGGCCGAGACGGCGCGGCTGGCCGGTGGCGGTCCCCCGGCCCCGGTGGTGCCGACGGACGTGGCCGACCCGGAGCGGGTGGACGCGCTCTTCGCGGCGGTGCGGGAGCGGTTCGGACGGCTGGATCTGCTGTTCAACAACGCGGGCAGCTTCGGCCCGCGCGGCGTGCCGCTGGAGGAGCTGGCCTACGAGGACTGGCGGTCGGTCGTGGACACCAACCTCACGGGGGCGTTCCTGTGCGCACAGGCGGCCTTCCGGCTGATGCGGGATCAGCATCCCCGAGGCGGACGGATCATCAACAATGGCTCGCTCTCGGCACATGTGCCCAGGCCGGACAGCGTGGCGTACACGGCCACCAAGCACGCCATCACGGGGCTCACCAAGTCGCTGTCGCTGGACGGGCGCCGGTACGGCATCGCCTGCGGGCAGATCGACATCGGCAACGCGGCGACCGAGATGACCGAGCGGATGTCCGCCGGTGTGCCGCAGGCGAGCGGGGAGGTGGTGGCCGAGCCCGTGATGGACGTCGCGGACGTGGCACGCACGGTGCGGCATATGGCGTCGCTGCCCCTTGAGGCGAATGTGCAGTTCGCGACGGTCATGGCGACGGCGATGCCGTACATCGGCCGCGGCTGACGGATGAGGGAACGTCACCCATCGTAGATAACCCTCCGATTGTGGAGATAGTGTGAGGATGCGGGCAATTCACCCCATCGGCACAGCGGTTCCCGGACACCCCCTCGCCACCCCCCGGGCTGTTCGAGGACCGC
>NZ_JAAAYH010000171.1:0-17367 GCF_018035285.1 Streptomyces sp. MK37H
GGCCGAGCGCGACCGCCGGATCCGCCCCGACGGCAACAAGCAATACCGGCGCATGGCCGGGGAGTTCGGCTCGTACGCCCAGGACCCGTATGTGGAACCGGGTTTCACCCGGGAGCCGCTGCACGACCGGGTCGAGGTGCTGATCATCGGGGGCGGATTCGGCGGTCTGCTCGCCGGTGCGCGGCTGCGGCAGGCCGGTGTGCGGGAGATCCGCGTGATCGAGCAGGGCGGGGACTTCGGCGGGACCTGGTACTGGAACCGTTATCCGGGTGTCCAGTGCGATATCGAGTCCTACGTGTATATGCCCCTGCTCGAGGAGGTCGGCTACGTACCACGGTGGCGCTACGCGCCCGGCGAGGAGATCAGACAGCACGCACGGGCGATCGGACGCCACTTCGACCTCTACCGCGATGTCCGCTTCCAGACCCAGGTGACCGAACTCCACTGGGACGACGTCGAGTTGGCGTGGACCGTGCACACCGACCGGGACGACCGCATCCGGGCGCGCTATGTGGTCATCTCCAGCGGAACACTCAGCCGGGCCAAACTCCCCGGCATCCCCGGGATCGAGACCTTCCAGGGGCATACGTTCCACACGAGCCGCTGGGACTACGACTACACCGGCGGCGACGCGAGCGGCGGTCTGCGCGAACTGGCCGACAAGCGCGTGGCCCTCATCGGCACCGGCGCGACCGCCATCCAGGCCGTGCCACATCTGGGGCGCGACGCCGAACAGCTGTATGTGTTCCAGCGCACGCCGTCCTCGGTCGATGTGCGCGGCAACCGCCCCACGGATGAGGGCTGGGCCGCGTCGCTCACGCCCGGCTGGCAGCGGCGCCGCAGGGACAATTTCCTCGCCGTCGTCACCGGCGGGCAGGCGGACGAGGACCTGGTGGACGACGGCTGGACGAGCGCCGCGCGGCTGCAGCAGAAGCTCATCCCGACCGACAGCTACGCGGACCTCCCGCCCCAGGAGCGCGAACGCCTCTACGAGCTCGCCGACTTCCAGAAGATGAACGGGATCCGCGACCGGGTGGACTCCATCGTCGAGAACGCGGCGACGGCCGAGGCCCTCAAGCCCTGGTACCGCTATATGTGCAAGCGCCCCACATTCAGCGACACCTATCTGGACACCTTCAACCGGGCCAATGTCACGCTGGTGGACACGGCCGACCACGGGGGAGTCGAGCGCATCACCGAGCAGGCCGTCGTGGTCGGCGGGGCCGAGTACGAGGTCGACTGCGTCATCTTCGCCACAGGCTTCGAGGTCGGCGTCTCCGGGGTCACCTCCGGACTCCTCCCGGTGCACGGCCGGGGCGGTGTCACCCTGACCGAAACCTGGAGCGGCGGCCCGAAGACACTGCACGGCTTCTACAGTCACGGCTTCCCCAACCTCTTCCAGTTCGGCCCGCTGCAGAACGCCAGCGCCGTCAACTATGTGCACATCCTCGATGAGCAGGCCATTCATGTCGCCGAGGTGCTCGCCGAGGCGCGCAGGCGCGGGGCCCGCTATGTCGAGCCGACCGCCGAGGCCGAGACGGCGTGGCGCGCCACCATCCGTGAGAAGGCGGCGGACCTGTACGCCTTCCATGCCGAGTGCACCCCCGGCTACTACAACAACGAGGGCATG
This sequence comes from Streptomyces sp. MK37H, assembly GCF_018035285.1. Classification (NCBI taxonomy): domain Bacteria; kingdom Bacillati; phylum Actinomycetota; class Actinomycetes; order Kitasatosporales; family Streptomycetaceae; genus Streptomyces; species Streptomyces sp. MK37H. The sequence continues at coordinate 1,631 of NZ_JAAAYH010000171.1, forward strand.
CCGAGGGAGCGCAGCGAGTCCTTCGGCGACGGGCCGATCGCCTTCCATGAACTGCTCAGGCGGTGGCGCGCGGACGGCGGCATGGACGCCGTCCTGGTCCCCTGAAGCCGATGTGTGCCACTTATGTACAAGGAGCGGCGATGCACCCCAGCCGGTTCGACGACACCGGCCGTACGCAGGCCACGAGCGACCGCCTGGAGGTGCGACGACTCACCCGGGCGAACCGGCTGTGGGGTTCCAACGGCGTCACCTTCGGCCCCGATGGGCGGCTGTACGTGGCGCAGTTCCTCGCCGGGCAGATCAGCGCCGTGGACCCGGCCTCGGGTGACATCGAGGTGGTGGTGCCGCTCGACGGCCCGGTGGAGGCCCCGGACGATCTGGCCTTCGGGGCGGACGGCTCGATGTACATCGCCGATCTGACCCCCGGCCGGGTGTGGCGGCGCGGCTCCGAGGGCGATTACACGCTCGTCTCCGACCAGGTGTCGGTGCCCAACGGCATCACCTGCGTCGGCGACCGCCTCTTCGTCAACGAGATGAAGATGAACGGCCGCCTGATGGAGCTGTTCCCGGACGGCGGCGACCCGGCGGTGCTGACCGGCGACCTGGCCCTGGGCAACGCGATGCAACTCGCCCCGGACGGCTGTCTGTATTACCCGCAGATGATGCGCGACCAGGTCTGGCGGATCCCGCCCGACGGCGGGGTGCCCGAGCTGGTGGCCGAGGAGGTGGACGACCCGGTCGCGGTGCGGTTCGACCGGGGTGGCGTCCTCGTCGTCCTGTCCCGTGGCAGGGCCGGGCTGGTGACCCGTATCGATCTGAACACCGGGGCCCGGTCGGTCGTCGCCACCGGCGTCGTGGGGCTGGACAACGCCGCGTTCGACCACGAGAACCGCATGTTCGTGTCCAGCTTCGCCAGTGGCGGGATCGCGGAGGTGCACACCGACGGCAGGACCCGGGTGGTGGTCCCGCAGGGGTTCGACGGGCCCTTCGGCATCACGGTCGACCTCGGGGGCACGGTGTACGCGGCCGACCATTTCCGGCTGGCGAGCCCCGATGCCACCGGCCATGACGGGCAGGAGCCCGGCGTCGCCACCCATGAGCTGATGTACGCCGTGCACAACGTCACCGCCGACGACGGCCTGCTGCACCTCACCTCACAACTCGGCGATGTACGCACCCACGACCCCGTGAGCATGACCATGCGGATGCGCGCGACCCGGCTGGACCAGCCCACCGGAATCGCCGTCGCGCCCGACGGCGCCCTCGTGGTCGCGGAGACCGGTGCCGGGCGCGTCCTGCGCATCGATGACACCGGCACGCTCAGTGTGCTCGCCGAGGGACTCGACCACCCTTTGGACGTCGCTTTCGACGGCCAAGGGCGCTGCTACGTGAGCGACGACCGGTGTGGCGCGGTGCTCCGGCTGGAGCACGGCGAGGCGGTGGTCGTCGCGGACGGGCTCGGCGAACCGCAGGGGCTGGCCGTGCGTGGCGACGAGTTGTTCACGGTGGAGGTCGCGCACCGGCGGCTGCGGGCGATCTCGCTCGCCACGGGCGAGAGCAGGATTGACGCCGAGGACCTGGCGGTCGGCCTGCCGCCCGGGATCACACGCACCGAACCCGAGCCGACTCCCGGAGTCCCCGGCCGCCCGCGCCAGTTCGCCGGCCTCGCCGTCGCACCGGACGGGGCCCTCCTCGTATCGGCCAACGGGGAGGGGAGTGTGCTGCGTCTGGACGCGCGTGCCGAGTGAGCCGCCGCGGCTACAGGATCCCATCCGGGATGATTTTCCCTCCTTCGTGTGATCTTCCAGTTACATACGCCCATGTGTTGGTCTGTTCCTGAACACTGGACGGACAGGGGAGGCACACCGAGGAGGGGGATATGGCGGGCGACACGGTTCTGTTCGCGGTGCGGGAGCACCCCGGGGACGACACGGTCGGAGCCGAGCAGCTGCGCAGGATCCGCAAGGAGCTGGAAGCCGACGGCTTCGCCGTGCGGTGGGCCGGCACCGGCGCCGACGCCCGGACGGTGCTGCGCACCGAGGCCGGTCTGGCCGCCGCGCTGGTGGACTGGGGACTCGACTCGCGCGGCGAACCGGGTGGCGAGTTGGGTGGCGCGGCGGGTGGCGCCGCGGTGCTGCGCCAGGTCGGTCGGCGGTTCCAGAATCTGCCGGTCTTCCTGAGCGCGGCCGATGAGAGCCTTGAAGAACTGCCGCTCTGGGTGTCGGAGACCGTGGTCGGCTATGTCTGGCCCACGGAGGACACCGCCGCCTTCATCGCCGGGCGGATCTCCAGCGCCGCCCGCGCCTACCGCGAGGCCGTTCTGCCGCCGTTCTTCAAGGCGCTGCGCCGCTTCGACGATACGCATGAGTACTCATGGCACACCCCGGCCCACTCCGGCGGTGTCGCCTTTCTGAAGTCACCGGTGGGCCGCGCCTTCCACGACTACTTCGGGGAGCGGCTCTTCCGCAGCGATCTGTCGATCTCGGTCGAGGCGCTCGGTTCGCTGTTCGAGCACACGGGTCCGATCGGCGACGCGGAGCGGAACGCCGCCCGGGTCTTCGGCGCGGACCTCACCTACTTCGTCCTTCATGGCGATTCCACGTGTGACCGCCTGGTCGGCCACTTCAGCGTCACCCGGGACGAGATCGCGCTGGTGGACCGGAATTGCCACAAGTCGGTGCTGCACGGTCTGGTCGTCTCCGGCGCCCGGCCGGTCTATCTGATCCCCACCCGCAATGGCTACGGACTGTCCGGGCCGCTGCCTCCGGATGAGATCCAGGCGGGCACGGTGGCCGCCCGGATCGCGGGAAACCCGCTGACGCGCGGTGCGCTCTCCGCCGAGGCGCAGTACGCGGTCTTCACCAACTCCACCTACGACGGGCTGTGTTACGACGCCGTGCAGGCCGCCCGAGGGCTCGCGGCCAGCACTCCACGGGTCCACTTCGACGAGGCATGGTTCGCCTACGCCCGTTTCCACCCCCTCTACGCCGGGCGCTATGGCATGTCGGTGGGGCCCGACACCTTCCCCGGGCCGGACCGGCCCACCGTCTTCGCCACCCAGTCCACCCATAAGCTGCTGGCCGCGCTGTCGCAGAGCGCCATGGTGCACATCAAGCCCGCGCCGCGGGCCCCGGTGGAGCACGACCGGTTCAACGAGGCGTTCATGATGCACGGCACCACCTCGCCGCTGTATCCGATGATCGCCTCCCTGGATGTCGCCACCGCGATGATGGACGGACCACAGGGCCACTGGCTGATCGACGAGGCGGTGGCCGAAGCGGTCCGGTTCCGTCAGTCGGTGGTGCGGATCGGGCGCCGCATCAAGGCCGCCGGGGACCGCCCCACCTGGTTCTTCGGAATCTGGCAGCCGGACACGGTGACCGATCCGGCCAGCGGTGAGCGGCTGCCCTTCGACGAGGCCCCGGCCGAGCTGCTGCGCACGGACCCCTCGTGCTGGGAGCTGGAACCGGATGCCGAATGGCACGGTTTTCCGGCGCTCAGCGAGGGCTACTGCATGCTCGATCCGCTCAAGGTGACCGTGACCTGCCCAGGGATCGACGCAGGCGGCCGGATGGCTGATTGGGGCATTCCCGCCCGGGTCCTCACCTCCTATCTGGCGACTCGGCACGTGGTGGTCGAGAAGACGGACAGCTACACCACTCTGGTCCTGTTCTCCATGGGCATCACCAAGGGCAAATGGGGGACGCTGCTGGACGCACTGATGGACTTCAAGGCTCTCTACGACGAGGACACACCGCTGGACCGCGTCCTGCCCGACCTGGTCGCCGCGTACCCCGGCCGCTACACCGGCCGGACCCTGCGTGAGCTGTGCCAGGAGATGCATGACCAGCTGCGTGAGGTGAGCCTGGTCCAGCTGCTGGACACCGCCTTCCAGGAGCTGCCGGAGCCGGTCGTCCCGCCACAGCTCTGCTACCAGCGACTCATCCGCGGTGGCACGGAGCGGGTGCGGCTTTCCGAGGCGGCGGGACGGGTGGCCGCGGCCATGGTCACCGTCACTCCACCCGGTATCCCGGTGCTGATGCCCGGCGAGGGCATCGGCACGCCCGACGGCCCACTGCTGCGCTATCTGACCGCGTTGGAGACGTTCGACCGGCGCTTTCCCGGATTCCGCAGCGAGACCCACGGCGTGACCCTCGACCCGGAAACCGGCGACTACCTGATCGAGTGTCTGTCCCGGGGCGAGGAGGTCCCCAGAGCGGCCCTGGGCGATGCGCGCGACCTCGCCGTCCCGGCTCCGGCGACGGCTCCGGCCGCAGCCCCGGCGAAGCACCCCTGAATTCGCCGGCCGCGCCCGCCGCCGAGTCGGCCACCGCTCGGACCCCTCAGGACAGGTCGACCCACACCTTTCCCGACGCGGTGTACGCCGCGGTGAATGCCTCTTGGACGTCGTCGAGGAGGTAACCGTCGCTGACCACCGCGCCGAGCCGGGGTGGGGTCTGGGACTCCAGCGCGCTGACGGTCTGTGCGAAGTCCACCGGGTGGTCGTAGATCATGCTGCCGATGAGGGTGATCTGCCCGGCCACCAGATCGCGCGGCGAGACCCCGAGCGGGGCGGTGTTCATCCCGATCAGCACGGCGGTGCCGTGTTTGGCGAGCCGTCGCAGCCCCTGCTCGATGACGCCGGGGGCTCCGGAGGTCTCGAAGAGACAGGGGAGCCCGTCCGCGTCCGGCGGCAGGGGCGTCGCGCCGAGGGAGCACGCGCGGTCGAGCCGGGCCTTGTTGGGCTCCTGGACGAACACCGTCACCCCGTGGCCGACCAGCGCCTGGCACAGCAGCAGACCCTGGGAACCGGCCCCGATCACCAGACAGCTCTGCCCGGGTGCGATCCCCGAGCGCCGCATCGCCGCCCGTGCCACCGTCGCGGGCTCCACACAGACCAGGTCCTCGAGGGGCAGATGTGAGGCGACCGGCCACACGAACCCGGCCGGAGCGACCACGTAGTCACTCAGCAGACCGGGGACGGTCAGTCCCACGGCGGCCCGTCCCTCACAGGCCGACGTGCGTCCGGCGCGGCAGGGTTCGCACGTCAGGCAGCAGTAGTCCGGTTCGATGACCACGTCCTGGCCGATGCGCAGACCGCTGACCTCACGGCCCAGCTCGACGATCCGCCCCGTCCCCTCGTGGCCCAGGACCCAGGGCAGGCTCGGTGGTCGCCGGCGTCCCGTGTGCACCGCGAGATCGGAGCCGCACAGCCCCGTGCCCCGCATACGGATCAGCACATCCCCCGGGCCGCAGGACGGCTCCGGCACGGACACCACGGACAGCGCGCCGGGCTCCGTCAGCACGGCGGCCCTCAAGGGAACGCCTGCTTTCCGATGGGACGCGCCGTCGGCATCATGCCAAGAGCGTGCCACACATGATCCGCGCGGCGGTAGACCACACCACCTGCCCCGCGCCACCAGCCCGCGCCACCGGCCCACCTGACCGAGTCCCCGGCCACCGCACACCTCGTACGCGTACGCTGTGGGCGCAATCGACGTACCTGAGTAAGGAGTTGGAACGGCCATGTCGGACAGCACCCTGGCCCCCGATATCGATCAGGCCCTGTACGCACTATCCCCGGAGGGGCGGAAACTTCTCTTCACCGAGGCCAAGACGGCCTATGACTTCAGCGACAAGCCGGTGGGCGACGACCGTCTGCGGGCCATCTACGAACTGTTCAAATGGGCGCCGACGTCGGCGAATATCAATCCGCTGCGCATTCTGTACGTACGCACCGAGGAAGGAAAGCAGCGGCTGCTGCCCGGGGTGGCGCAGCCCAATCAGGAGCAGACCGCCTCGGCCCCGGTCACCGCGGTGCTGGCCGCGGACACCCGTTACCCGGAGTATGTGCCGTTCCTCGCGCCGTCCAACCCGCAGTTACAGCAGATGCTGGAGGCCAACCAGGAACTGCGCGAGACCCACATGGACTTCAACGCGGTACTCCAGGCGGGCTACTTCGTGCTGGCCGTCCGCGCGGCGGGGCTGGCTGCCGGACCGATGAAGGGTTTCAACGCCGACGCGGTGGACAAGGAGTTCTTCCCCGATGGCCGGTGGCGGTCGCTCCTGTTGGTCAACATCGGCTACCCGAGCCCCGAAGCCTTCCGGGACCGGCTTCCTCGGCCCTCGTACGAGCAGGCGGTACAGCTGGTCTGATATCAGCGGAGTGATGTGAGGCGCCCACCTCCATGGGATCAGGCCACCTCAGCCGCGGTGACCTGATCCCCCTTCGCGACGGGCGGGGAACCCGCCGCATATGTCGCCTCGCCCAGCGGCGGTACACCGAGCCCCGTACGCGGAACCCAGCGAGCACCGTCGACTTTCGGCCCAATCACCGACCCCCACCCCCTCGCCTACACCGCCCGTACGGTGCCTTCCCACGGCGGCGAGGGCCACGTAGCATCGGCCGAAAAGTGCGGCGTGATCGTTTCGTGATGTACGACTCATTCGCTTGACAGCGCGGTGCGCCGGGACCTACGCATAGGACCCGAGAGTGCCCCCTACCCGGTGCATGTCGCCCCCTACTCGATGCATGTCACAGCCACCAAACGTTGTTTGCATGCTGTTGAAACACAAGACTCCGGCCGGCTCGCGTCTTTCCCTCATCCATTTCTCTCCCCCTGGCGGTAGGCCACGGGCATCAAGGGTGGACAACGCACCTGTGCCGCTGAGGAGATCTGCCTGCTCGTCATGCGCTTTCGCGCGGGCACGCCCCATAAGCGGCCGCGCGGATGGAGGAATGTCAGAAAGCGGTGTGCCTGTGAGCTTGTTGGAATGCCACGATTCCACGGCCGGCGCCGGTCGGTCGGCGATCGGTTTCCGGAGGGACCAGGAGGACCGGGGCGACGAGGGGGACCGCGCGCCCGGCGGGGCGCTCCCCGATCTGGTCGAGCGCGATGACATCCTGGCCCGTCTGGGCCGGCTGCTCGCCGATGCCACGAGGGGCAAGGGGCAGCTGGCCGTCGTGGACGGGCCGCTGGGGAGTGGCAAGAGCAGGCTGGTGCACGAGTTCCTCGAATCCCTCGAACCGGGCGGCGCCCGCGTGCTGAGGGCCACCGCCTCGCTCCGCGAGCACCTTCTGCCGTTCGGCGTGGTGACTCAGCTCTTCCACGGCATGACGATTCCGCCGCCCAGCCGGGACCGGGTGCGCGCCCTGCTCGCCTCGGCGGTCGAACACACCGTCACCGAGGGGCGGTTAGCCGGGGGTGGCTGGGAGACGCAGGTCGTCGACGTCTTCCAGAAGCTCACCGTGGAGCTGGCCCATCTGGCCGAGACCACCCCCTTGGTGATCTGCGTCGACAACGCCCACTACCTGGACCCGCCCTCGCTGCACTTCCTCGCCGGCATCGTCCCGTGGCTGCATTCCGCCCGCATCCTGGTGCTCCTCACCGATGACCACACCCTGCGATGGCCGCGTTCGCCCCTGCTGGCCGGGCTGCTCTCGCAGAGCCCCAACGCCCACCGGATCGCCGTGCGGCCCCTGAGCCGCAGCGGGGTCGACGCCCTGGCCGTCCGGCTGCTCGGACCGCACACCGCCTCCCCCCGGCTCACCGCGGAGCTCCACCGCATCAGCGGCGGCAACCCGCTGGCCGTACAGGCGCTGATCATCGATCAGCAGGCGGGCGGCGCCTGCTATCCCGAGGGCTACGGACGGGCGCTGCTCGAGCTCGTGGCGCACTCGCGGCCGTCGATGCTGTCCGTGGTGCGCGCCCTCGCCGTGCTCGGTGGTGCGGCGCCGGTGGCGGACGTGGCCCGGCTGGCCGGGGTGGATACCACGGTGACCGGCTGGGCCCTGCACGCCCTGGTCAGCGCCGGACTGCTCACCAAGGGCCAGGCGTTCCGCCATCCGGTGGCCGCCAGCGCCGTGCTGGACGACATGCCCGCCGACCGCCGGGCCGCACTGCACCGGGCGGCCGCCGAGCTGCTGCACGAGGCCGGGGCACCCGCGCTGACGGTGGCCGGGCAGTTGCTGAGAGCCGCGGACCCCGGTGCCGACTGCGCCACCGAGGTGCTGGTCACGGCCTCCGACGAGGCGCTGGCGACCGGCGATGTGAGCACCGCACTCAGCTGCTTGGACCTCGCCCAGCACACCCGGGCCGACGCCCCCACCGCGGCACGCATCCGCGCCCGGCTCAGCCGACTGGAGTGGCAGCTGAAACCGCAGGTCGCCGTCCGCCATCTCCGCCCCCAGCTACGTGACTTCAGCGCGGGCCACCTGGACCGCCGGGAGGTCTCCGAATTGGTGCTGGGTCTGGCCAAGGCCGGTGCGCTCGATGAGCTGACCGCCCTGCTGGACGCCCTGCGCGCCCGCGCCCACCGGGGCACCGGCTCCGGAACCGAGGACATCCGCCCCCTGACGAACTGGGCGGCGATGGCGTACCCCCTCCACACCGGGCTGCGGAAACTGGCCCACTCGGTGGCCGCCGCCACCCCGGAGGCCGCCCCCTGTCACGACCCATGGCTGCCCTCGGCGGTCAGTCTGGCCGACGATCTGGTCCGCGGACGCGACGACCAGCTGACACACCGCGCCGAACTGCTGCTGCGCACCTTCCACCTCGACCACGGCTCGCTGTGGAACGCCGAATCCGGAGCGCTCGCCCTGCGCGCGCTGCTCCACGCGGGCCGCCTGGACGAGGTCGTGGCCTGGTGCGAAAAGCTCGAGACCGAGGCCGCCGCCCACCAGGCCGTCGCCTGGCAGGGGAAGTTCCTCGCCATCCGCGCCGAGGCCCAGCTGCGGCAGGGGCATCTGATCTCCGCCCACGACCTGGCGGCCCGCGCCATGGCCCTCGTACCGCCTCAGGGCTGGGGAGTCGGCCTGGCCGGAGTGCTGGGCTGCGCCATCCTGGCCGCCACCCGGTCCGGCAGGCTGGAGCAGGCGGAGAAGTACGTGGCGCAGCCGATCCCCGAGCAGGCCCTGCACAGCCGCCACGGCGCACACTATCTGCACGCCCGGGGCCACTACCGGCTGGCCACCCACCACCCCCAGGCCGCGCTCGCGGACTTCCTGGCCTGCGGCAGATTCGCCGAGACCTGGCAGACGCCCGGCGGCGACGTGGTCCCGTGGCGCACCAGCGCGGCCGAGGCATGGCTGGCACAGGACGACCAGGACCAGGCCAAGCGTCTGGTACGGGAGCAGATGGCCCGGCTGCTGCCGGGCCCCTCGCGGGCCCGCGGGTTGTCTTTGCGCACCCTGGCGGCGGTCAGCCGGGTCACCCGCCGCCCGCAACTGCTCACCGAGGCCGTCGACATGCTCAAGGACAGCGGCGACGACTACGAGCTGGCGCGTGCGCTGATCGACCTCAGCACCGCCTTCAAGGACACCGGGGACCAGCGCAACGCCCGCCGGGTGGCACATCGCGCCTGGCACCTGGCGAAGCAGACCGGGGCCGAGCATCTGTGCCGGGAGGCCGCGCTCGACCCCATCGACCCCGAGGCCGCGATGTCCGCGCATCAGCGTCAGGACGGGCTGTCCGCGCTCACCACACAGGAACGGAGGATCGCGCTACTGGCGGCCAAGGGCTACACCAACCGCGAGATCGCCGCCAAGCTCTACATCACCGCGAGCACGGTCGAGCAGCACCTCACGCGGGTGTTCCGTAAAGTCAACGTCAAGCGGCGGCAGGATCTGCCGCACTTCCTCTAGCCTTTTCTCACTCTGGTCACTTCAACAGTCCGGACCTGAACTGGTTGACCAACTCGTTGAGTTCACGTGAGGTGCGGGCCGCGCCGTAGATGTGGTGGTCCGGGCGCACCAGCAAAAACCGTGCCCGCGCCGCCTTCATAAGCGGCAGATACACCTCGTCGATGTCGACGGCGGCGCCCGGTGCCGCCTCGGCGCCCTCCGCCACCATGTGCACCACACGCGTCCCGAGCCCGGTGAGGAAGGTGAGCTGGGACTCCTCCAATGCCACGGCCGGATCCGCCGACCCCAGCAGCGCCGGACCGGTGCCCACCACCTCGTCGAACAGACCGGTCACGCCCTCGTGCCGCACCCGGCCCTGGGGCATCACCTCCCCGGCCGGTGGCACCGGCGCCGTGCCGATGCCGGTGTACAGCAGGCCGGTCCGCAGCGGCGGACCCGCGACGCCGTGCTGCCCGCCCCGGCCGGTGTCGGCGCCGCCCGTGAGCAGCGAGGCATCCCGGCTCCCGGCGGCGTCGGTGTCGGTCACACACAGCACTCTGCCCAGCCGCACCGCCGTGTCGATGGCCTCCCGCACATGGTCAACGCGCTCTCGCGGGTAGGTGTCCAGCAACTCCTCACCGGCGGTGCCCCGCAGCACCAGATCCAGCTTCCAGGACAGATTGAGCACATCCCGGATGCCCGCGCACATGCCCTGACCGGTGAAGGGCGGCATCAGATGGGCGGCGTCCCCGGCCAGCAGCACCCGCCCCCGCCGCCACTCGTCCGCCCACGCGGCCTGGAAGCTGTAGACCGTGTGCCGGTGCAGGGTGGCGTTCTCCGGGGTGACATCGAAGCGTTCCAGCAGCCGCCAGGCCGTCTCCGCCCGGTTCAGCTCGGCCACGCTCTCCCCGGGCAGCCGCATGAACTCCCAGCGCCGGCGCCCCGGTCCACTGCCCACCGCCGTCGTCGGCCGGGCCGGATCGCAGTGCTGCACATTGAGCGGGGAGAACACCCGCGGTTCGTGGAGCACCACATCGCACAGCAGCCAGTCGAAGGAGAAGCCGAGATCCGTCCGGCGCACCCCGATGTGGTCGCGGACGAAGCTGTTCGCCCCGTCGCACCCGACCACCCAGGAGGCGCGGCACCGCAGCGGCTCGCCCGCCGTGTCCGTCGCGGTGAGCTCCACCCCGGTGCCGCTGTCCACCAGGCCCGTAGCCTCGTAACCGCGCAGTACCCGCAGGTTGGGCAGCCGCTCGGCGCGGGCGCACAGCACCGCCTCCAGCGCGGGCTGGTGCATCGTGGTCGTCTCCGGCCAGCCGTGCACACCCCGCCCGGCGAGCTCGACCCGTAGCAGGGACCTGCCCTCGGCGTTGCGCCAGTCGTAGGCGTCGGCCGGCAGACCGATCTCCGCGAACGAACCGCCCACCCCCAGCGACGCCAGGGTCCGGGCCGTCTCACCGTCGAAGCTGGTCGCCCGCGGCAGTGTGTACGGCTTCTCCCACCGCTCCACGACCAGCACCCGCCACCCCCGGGTGGCCAGCAGGATGGACAGCACCTGACCGATGGGTCCGTAGCCGACGATGAGCACATCCGCTTCCGGTGTGTCCGGCCCCCGCCCAGAGCCCGCAGAGCGCATCCGCTCCTCCCTCCTCCGGTGCGGCGAACCTATCAGCGGAGGCCGAACGGACCGGGACAAAGGGGGCTTGGTGATCACGAAGTAAGGGGGGATGAGGGGGGTGAATCAGGGGATTCTCCTAGTTTTCCGGTGTGAAGCTGGAATGGGTGAAGCCGTTGACGCGTCACCTGGAACCCTGACCGCAGGGAGGGTAGAGGTGGCATGCTGCGCACCGAACTGATCCGCCCGATCCAGGACCTCCTCACCGAACAGAGCCGCCGCTTCGGCACCAAGACCGCTTACGCCGACGCCCGGCGCGCCATCAGCTACGCCGAGCTGGAGGCGCGCACCCGCCGGCTCGCCGGCCATCTGGCCGGGCTGAGCCTGCTGCCGGGCGACCGCGTGGCCATGTACCTCGGCAACCGCGTCGAGATGGTGGAGAGCTACTTCGCCGTCGTCCGTGCCGGGGGGATCGGCGTCCCGGTCAATCCGCATGTCTCCCAGGCCGAACTGGAGCATCTGCTCACCGCCAGCGGCAGTCAGGTCGTCATCACGGACTCCGCCCACCTACCGCTGCTGCGTCGGCTGCGACCCGGAGCGAGCCCGCTGACCGTGCTGGTGGTGAGGGAGGACCCGGCCCCCGCGGGCAGCCTGTCCTACGAGCGGTTCGCCACCACCGAGCCGGACACACCGGCCCGCGACGACCACGGGCTCGACGACATCGCCTGGATGCTCTTCACCTCCGGCACCACCAGCAAGCCCAAGGGCGTGCTCGCCACCCAGCGCAACTGCCTCTGGTCGGTCGCCGCGTCCTACGTACCCGCGCTCGGCCTCACCGCCGAGGACCGGGTGCTCTGGCCGCTGCCCCTGTTCCACAGCCTCTCCCACATCGTGTGCGTGCTGGCCGTGACGGCGGTCGGAGCGACCGCCCGGATCACCGACGGACACTCCGCCGAGGATGTGCTGGAGCTGTGGGGCCAGGAGCGCTCCACGGTCATCGCGGGAGTCCCCACGCTGTACCACTACCTCGTCCGAGCCTCCAAGGCGCCCGGGTTCACCGCCCCTGACCTGCGGGTGGGCCTGGTCGGCGGCGCCGTGACCACGGCGGCGCTGCGGCGCTCGGCCGAGGACGCCTTCGGGGCCCCGCTCATCGACGCGTACGGCAGCACCGAGACCTCCGGCTCGATCGCCATCAACTGGCCGACCGGGGCCAGGGTCGAGGGCTCCTGCGGACTCCCCGTACCCGGCCTCGCCCTGCGGGTGGTCGACCACCGCACCGGCCTGGACGTGCCCGACGGGACCGAGGGCGAGGTGTGGGTCCGCGGCCCGAACATCATGGCGGGCTACCACGACCAGCCCGAAGCCACCGCCGAGGCGCTCCGGGACGGCTGGTTCCACACCGGCGATCTCGCCCGCCGCGACCGGGACGGCTATCTGACGGTCACCGGGCGGCTCAAGGAACTCATCATCCGCGCCGGGGAGAACATCCACCCCGTCGAGGTGGAGGACATCCTGCGGATGGCGCCCGGCGTGGCCGACGCCGCCGTGGTCGGCAAACCGCACGACGTCTTCGGCGAAGTCCCGGTGGCCTTCGTCGTCCCCGCGCCCGGCGGTTTCGACCCGGCCCAGGCGCTCGCCCTCTGCCGGGAGCGGCTCTCGTACTTCAAGGTGCCCGAGGAGCTGTACGAGATCGAACGGATCCCGCGCACCGCCACCGGCAAGGTCACCCGGCACCGGCTGCTGGACGGCCCGGCACGGCTGCGTGCGGTGGGCAACGCCTACCATGACGCGCTTTTCCGTACGAGGTGGATCCCGCAGGCGTCGGCCCCTCCGCTGTCTGCCTCACGGCCTCGGCCCGGCCGTTGGGCCCTGCTCGGACGGCATGCTCCCGGGCTCGACGGTCTGCTGCGGGCCTCGGGCGGTACCGAGTTGGGCGAGTACATCGACACGGCCGACCTGAGAGCGGCTGTGGCCGCCGGAAATCCCCCGCCCGCCATGGCCCTGCTGTCGGCCCCCGCGGACACCACCGAGGGTGTCCTGAGGGACGTCGAGACGTGGCTGGCCTCCGCCGAGCTGTCCGATGCGGTGCTGGTGGTGGCCACCCAAAGCGCCGTGGCGACGACCACGGGTGAGGACGTGCCGAACCCGGAACAGGCCGCGCTGTGGGGGCTGGTGCGCTCCCTGCAGGCCGCTCACCCCGGCCGTATCGCCATCGTCGACCTCGACGAGCCGGGTGACGAGGCGTGTGTCGGTGCGCTGTTGGCGGCGGTGGCGTCGGGCGAGCCCCAGAGCGCGGTGCGCTCGGGCGTCGCGCTGCTGCCACGGCTTGAACGCGTTGCCTTGGACGTGGGTCTGGGCATGGGTCCGGATGCCGAGCGGGATACGTCTGTGGACTTCGACCCCCATGGCACCGCGGTCGTCACCGGAGTGGACACCCGGCGCGGCGCCGCGATCGCCCGGCATCTGGTGACCGGATACGGCGTCCGCCGACTGCTGCTGATCGCCCCGCCCGGGCAGGGCGGCCTGGCCAACGAGCTGTGTACCCGGCTCACCGACGCCGGAGCCGATGTCCGACTCGTCGAATGTGAGCTGGACAACCGCACCAGACTGAGGCGGGCGCTGGCCAAGGCCACCAGCCCCTTGAGCGTGGTCGTCCACGCCTGGGAGGCCGTGGACGAGCCGTCGGACGGGCGCGTGGCCGCCGAGGCCAGGACGCTGTACGAGCTCACCCGGAACGCCGACCTCGCCGCGTTCGTGCTGTCCTCCTCGACCAAGGGGGTGCTGGGCGCGGCAGGGGAGACCACCGAGGCCGCCTCCGCCGCCTTCCTCGACGCCTATGCCCAGCATCTGCGTATGCGAGGCGCACCGGCCCAGTCCATCGCCTGGGGGCCGTGGGAGGGGGAGACCGATGAGACGGCCGGTGCTCTGAGCTCTCGGGAGGCGCTCGCGGCGCTGGACGCCGCCCTGGCCGTGGACGAGGCTCAACTCGCCGCGATGAAGCTTGACTCGACCGCCGTGCCGACCGCGACGACCTCCCCGCTGCTCCAGGACCTGATCGACATCCCGGCGCGTACCGCCACCGTGGACGAGGCCGTCACGGTCGCCCTGCGGGAGCGGCTGATGGACGCGCACGAGGCAGACCGGGACCGGCTACTCACCGATCTCGTCCGCGAACACCTGGCCGACCTGCTGGGCCTGGCCGGCAAGCAGTCCGTCGAGCCCGAGCGGGCCTTCACCGACCTGGGCCTGACCTCGGTCACGGTGGTGGAGCTGCGCAACCGGCTGAGCGAGGCCACCGGGCTCCGCCTGCCCGCCACCTCCGCCTTCGACCACCCCACACCGGTGGCGTTGGGGAGCGCGCTGCGGCGGGAACTGCTCGGCGGTACGGAAGTGGCGACGGCCCCGGATTCGGTCCCGGTTTCGGCCGTGGTCGCGGGGGCGGGTCTGGTCGATGACCCGATCGCGATCGTGGGGATGGCGTGTCGGTTGCCGGGTGGGGTCGGCTCGCCGGAGGAGTTGTGGGAGCTGGTTCTGGCAGGTGGTGAGGGTATCGGGGAGTTCCCGGCGGATCGGGGATGGGATCTGGAGCACCTCTTCGATCCGGATCCGGATCACGCCGGGACGAGCTATGCGCGTCGGGGCGGGTTTCTGTATGACGCGGGGGAGTTCGACGCGGGTTTCTTCGGGATCTCGCCGCGTGAGGCGTTGGCGATGGATCCGCAGCAGCGGTTGTTGCTGGAGACGTCTTGGGAGGCGTTGGAGCGGGCCGGGATCGATCCGGTCTCGCTACGGGGCCAGGACGTGGGCGTCTTCGCCGGGATGATGCATCAGAACTACGGAGTTGGCTCCACCGAAGGAGCAGCTGCCCCCGCCGGTCTGGAAGGCCACCTCATGACCGGCACCTCGGCGAGCGTGGTGTCGGGTCGGGTGTCCTATGTGTTGGGGTTCGAGGGTCCTGCGGTGACGGTGGACACGGCGTGTTCGTCGTCGTTGGTGGCGTTGCATCTGGCGGGTCAGGCGCTGCGGTCGGGGGAGTGCTCGATGGCGCTGGCCGGTGGGGTGACGGTGATGGCCGGGCCGGACGCCTTTGTGGAGTTCTCCCGTCAGCGTGGGCTTGCTGCCGATGGGCGGTGCAAGTCGTTCGCGGCCTCGGCGGACGGTACGGGGTGGGCTGAGGGTGTGGGTGTGGTGGTTTTGGAGCGGTTGTCGGATGCGGAGCGGCTTGGGCATCGGGTGTTGGCGGTGGTGCGGGGGAGTGCGGTGAATCAGGACGGTGCGTCGAATGGGTTGACGGCGCCGAACGGTCCGTCACAGCAGCGGGTGATCCGGCGGGCGTTGGCGGGTGCGGGGCTGGTGGCGGGCGATGTGGACGCGGTGGAGGCGCATGGGACGGGTACGCCTTTGGGTGATCCGATCGAGGCGCAGGCGCTTCTGGACACGTATGGCCAGGATCGGCCTGAGGGGTGTCCGTTGTGGTTGGGGTCGTTGAAGTCGAATATT
>NZ_JAAAYH010000172.1:0-17345 GCF_018035285.1 Streptomyces sp. MK37H
CCGCAGCGGAACCGCACAACGATGCCGCGGGAAGCGGGAGGGAAGCCCCAGAGGCTCCGCCCCTGAGCCCCGGGAGCTGGGGCGAAGCCCGCCACCGCAGCGGAACCGCACAACGATGCCGCGGGAAGCGGGAGGGAAGCCCCAGAGGCTCCGCCCCTGAGCCCCGGGAGCTGGGGCGAAGCCCCAGTTGTGGGAAGGGGCGGGGAGGGGAGCAGTCCGCCGCAGACGATCGACGGCAGCCCGGGGCACGTCCAGCGGAGCGCTCAGGCAGTCCTAGAGGTAGAGCCCCGTGGAGTCGTCCGCGCCCTCCAGCCGCTCGGCGGCCACGGCGTGCAGATCGCGCTCCCGCATCAGTACGTAGGCGACCCCGCGGACCTCGACCTCGGCCCGGTCCTCCGGGTCGTAGAGCACCCGGTCACCGGGCTCCACGGTCCGTACGCTCTGCCCGACCGCGACCACCTCGGCCCAGGCCAGCCGCCGGCCGACCGCCGCGGTGGCGGGGATGACGATTCCGCCGGACGACCGGCGCTCGCCCTCCGGAATGTCGGTGCGGACCAGCACGCGGTCGTGCAGCATCCGGATGGGCAGCTTGTCATGGGTCGTGTTCGCACTCACGCCATGACCGTACCTGGCCGGAGGGCGGGATGACGCCTCAGGGCCGGAGCCCGCCGCCCTTCCCTCACCGGCGCCGCTTGGCGCACCACGAGGAGCGGGACGCCTTGGCGGACCGGGAGGACCTCGCCGAGAGCGCGAGCAGCCCGACCAGCCCGGCCACGAGGAGCGCGGCCGGCACGATCCGCTCCATGCGGGGCCCGCCCTCCTCCGAGACCAGCTGGCCGCGCACGCCCGTCACCACTCGGTTGACGGACACATAGGCCCGCCCGGCGGTCCGGTCCACGGCCGACGCCGCCTTCGCCTTCGCGTCCCCGATGATCGTCTTCGGGTGCACCCGCACCCCGATCTCGTCGAGCGTCACGGCGAGCTCCTGCCGCCTGCGGGCGATGTCCGCCTCGATCTGCGCAGGGGTCCTGGCATCCGACACCGCGCTGCCTCCGTCAGTCTCGATGATTCGTAGTGGACAGTCTGTCAGCTCGCTCTCCTCACCGCCCCACGGCACCCCCGGACGGGAAGCTGGCTAATGTCGGGTGTGTACCCCCGATGCCACGAGGAGCACCAGACCATGAGCGAGCGACTGCAGCCCGGCGACACCGCCCCCGCCTTCACCCTCTCCGACGCGGACGGCAAGCAGGTCTCGCTCGCCGAGCACGTCGGCCGCAAGGTGATCGTCTACTTCTACCCCGCAGCCCTCACCCCCGGCTGCACCAAGCAGGCGTGCGACTTCACCGACAACCTCGAGTTCCTCTCCGGCCACGGCTACGACGTCATCGGCATCTCCCCCGACAAGCCCGAGAAGCTGGCCAAGTTCCGCGCCCAGGAGGACCTGAAGGTCACGCTGCTCGCCGACCCCTCCAAGGAGACCCTGGAGGCGTACGGCGCCTTCGGCGAGAAGAAGCTCTACGGCAAGACGGTGACGGGCGTGATCCGCTCCACCGTCATCGTGGACGAGCAGGGCAAGGTCGAGCGCGCCCTGTACAACGTGAAGGCCACCGGCCACGTCGCCAAGATCATCAAAGACCTGGGACTGTGACGGACCCGGGGCTCCCGCCCCGGCCCCCGCTCACCAGGCGATACCATGACCGTGCCGAGCGGCCGTGATGGAATTGGCAGTCATGCTGGGTTTAGGTCCCAGTGGGGTAACACCCGTGAGGGTTCGAGTCCCTCCGGCCGCACGCCACGCATACGCGGGCCCGGCCCGCCTCAGCGCGGGCCGGGCCCGCGGCGCTCTCCGGGGCCGCTCACCCCAGGAGTTCGCGGGGCCGCTCACCCCAGGAGTTCGCGGACGACCGGGGCGATGGCGCGGAACGCCTTGCCGCGGTGGCTGATGGCGTTCTTCTCATCGGGGGTCAGTTCGGCGCAGGTGCGGGTCTCGCCGTGGGGCTGGAGGATCGGGTCGTAGCCGAACCCGCCGCCGCCCACGGGCTCGTGGCGGAGGATGCCGGTGAGCCGGCCGGAGACCACGCGCTCGGTGCCGTCGGGGAGGACGAGGGCGGCGGCGCATGCGAAGTGGGCGCCGCGGTGTTCGTCGGGGACGTCGGCGAGCTGGGCCAGCAGCAGATCGAGGTTGGCGCGGTCGTCGCCGTGCCGGCCCGACCAGCGGGCCGAGAAGATGCCGGGGGCGCCGCCGAGGACGTCCACGCAGAGGCCGGAGTCGTCGGCGATGGCGGGGTGGCCGGTGGCCTGGGCCAGGGCATGGGCCTTGAGGAGGGCGTTCTCCGCGAAGGTCACGCCGGTCTCCTTGACGTCCGGGACCTCCGGATAGGCGTCGGCGCCGACGAGTTCGACGTCGAGGCCGGTCTCGCCCAGGATCGAGCGCAGCTCGGTGATCTTGTAGGCGTTGCGGGTGGCGAGGATGAGACGGCGGGGGTGCGGAGGGTGTCCCTCAGTGCGTTGCTGCATAGCTCTCGATTATCGAGGGTGGGTGGCTCGTGCCGATCGGGGGGCGGTCAGGGCGAACAGACGTTGGTCAGCTCGCCCGCCGCGTCCTTGACCGGGGTCAGATCGGGGTCCTTGCCGCTGTCCACGGACTTCTGGACGTTGTCCACGGCCTTCTGGAGGTCGTCGACGGCCTTGCCGACGTCCGCGTTGTCGGTGCGGTCGCCCACCTTGTCGATGTCCTTGTCGAGGGAGTCCAGGATCTTGTCGGCCTGCTGCGGGTCGACGGCGGCGCCGGTCAGGGCGTCCTGGAGGTCGTCCACGTCGTTGGATATCTCGACCGCGAGCTGGGCGCAGTCCAGGGCCTTCTCCACCGCGCTGCAGCCCACGGTGACCGGCACGGCGAGCGCGACGGCGGCGAGGGCGGTGATGGCGGTGGTACGGCGGTGACGGTGGCGCGGCGCCATGGAGTGGGTCCTTCCCCGGGAAGAGGTGGTGGTACCTGACTAAACGCCAGGCGCCGCGCGGCGGTTGCCTGATGCCGCCGTCAGTTCTCCTCGGCCAGTGCCGCGCGCTGGATTACGGACAGGGCGTCACAGCCCGCCACGGCGAGGTCCAGCAGCCCGTTCAGCTCCTCGCGGGCGAAGGGCTCGCCTTCGGCGGTGCCCTGCACCTCGACGAAGCGTCCGTCACTGGTACAGACCACGTTCATGTCGGTCTCGGCGCGCACGTCCTCCTCGTAGCAGAGGTCGAGCAGGGGGACGCCGCCGACGATGCCGACGCTGACGGCGGAGACGGTGCCGGTCAGCGGCTGCCGGGTGGCCTTGATCAGCTTCTTCCCCCGGGCCCAGCCGATGGCGTCGGCCAGGGCCACATAGGCGCCGGTGATGGCGGCGGTGCGGGTGCCGCCGTCGGCCTGGAGTACATCGCAGTCCAGGACGATGGTGTTCTCGCCGAGCGCCTTGTAGTCGATGACGGCGCGCAGCGAGCGGCCGATGAGCCGGGAGATCTCATGCGTACGGCCGCCGATCTTGCCGCGGACGGACTCGCGGTCGCCCCGGGTGTTGGTGGAGCGCGGCAGCATCGCGTACTCCGCGGTGACCCAGCCCTCGCCGCTGCCCTTGCGCCAGCGCGGCACGCCCTCGGTGACGCTCGCGGTGCACAGGACCCGCGTATCGCCGAAGGAGACGAGGACCGAGCCCTCGGCATGCTTGCTCCAACCGCGCTCGATGGTCACGGGGCGGAGCTGGTCGGGGGTGCGGCCGTCGATACGAGACATGGGATGAGCCTATCGGCATCGCGAAGGGCCCCGGTCCGCGTCCGGCGCGGGCCCCGCCCCGGGGACGGCGCGGTGGGCTCAGGAGGTCACATCAGGTCTTCGATCTCGGCGGCGACGGGGTCCGCGTCGGTGCCGATGACCACCTGGATCGCGCTGCCCATCTTCACCACGCCATGAGCGCCCGCGGCCTTCAGCAGCGCCTCGTCGACCAGGGAGACGTCCTTGACCTCGGTACGGAGTCGGGTGATGCAGCCCTCGACCTCGACGATGTTGTCGATGCCGCCGAGCCCCTCGACGATCTTCTCAGCCTTGCTGGCCATGTTCGCTCCCTGTCGTCCGTTCGCCATGCGGCAAGTGGTCTACACCATTATGTGGGCGAAGACGTTACACGTCACTTGGAACGATAGATTCCTTCATCGGATCCCTCCGTGCTACAACAGGTCTACACCACATGTGGTTTAGACCATAAAGCGGGCCGTCCCTTCCCCCGAGAGCCCGCCTCACCAGGAGGAATCCGATGAGTACGGCCACCGCCAAGGCGGCGCCCGCCCAGAAGCGGGGTGCCGGCCTGTTCCAGGGACTCCAGAAGGTCGGCCGCAGCCTTCAGCTGCCGATCGCGGTCCTGCCCGCCGCCGGAATCATGGTCCGGCTCGGACAGCCCGATGTGTTCGGCGCCGACGGACTGGGCTGGGACAAGGTCGCCGCCGTGTTCAACAACGCCGGTGGCGCGCTCACCGGCGCCCTTCCGCTGCTGTTCTGCGTCGGCGTGGCCATCGGGTTCGCCAAGAAGTCGGACGGCTCCACCGCGCTGGCCGCCGTGGTCGGGTTCCTGGTCTACAGCAAGGTGCTGGAGGCGTTCCCGGTCGCCGACGCGGTGATCCAGAAGGGCGAGGACATACCGGCCAAGTTCAACGACCCCGGGGTGCTCGGCGGCATCATCATGGGACTGCTCACCGCGGTGCTGTGGCAGCGGTTCCACCGCACCCGGCTGGTGGACTGGCTCGGCTTCTTCAACGGCCGCCGACTGGTGCCGATCATCATGGCCTTCACCGGTATCGCGGTGGGCGTCTTCTTCGGCCTGGTCTGGGAGCCCATCGGCGACGGCATCAGCAACTTCGGCGAGTGGATGACCGGGCTCGGGTCCGCGGGATCGGCCCTCTTCGGCGCCGTCAACCGCGCCCTGATCCCGATCGGCATGCACCAGTTCGTGAACACCGTGGCCTGGTTCCAGCTCGGCGACTTCACCAACGCGGCCGGTGAGACCGTGCACGGCGACCTCAGCCGCTTCCTGGCCGGCGACCCGAGCGCGGGCATGTTCATGTCCGGCTTCTTCCCGATCATGATGTTCGGCCTGCCGGCCGCCGCCCTGGCCATGGCGCACACCGCCCGCCCCGAGCGCCGCAAGGCCGTGCTCGGCATGATGGTCTCGCTGGCGCTGACCTCGTTCGTCACGGGTGTGACCGAGCCGATCGAGTTCTCGTTCATGTTCATCGCCCCGCTGCTCTATGTGATCCACGCGGTGCTGACCGCCCTCTCGATGGCGATCACCTGGGCCCTGGGCGTGCACGCGGGCTTCAACTTCTCCGCGGGGTTCATCGACTACGCGCTGAACTGGAGCCATGCCACCAAACCACTGCTGATCATCCCGGTGGGGCTGGTCTTCGCGGTGGTCTACTACGTGGTCTTCCGCTTCGCGATCACCAAGTTCGATCTGCCCACCCCGGGCCGTGAGCCCGAGGAAGAGGTCGAGGACCTCACCAAGGCGTAGACCGTCGGCCCGCGCCCCGCGCGAAGGCCCCGGAACCGAGCCGGTTCCGGGGCCTTCGCGCGTACGGGGACCGCGCACCTACACCTCGTAGACCGCGCCCGCCTTGGCCAGCTCCACCGGGCCGCCGAAGACCGCCTGGGCGTCGCGCTGGTTGATCCGGGGGTCCGTCCACGGCGGCACATGGGTGAGCACCAGGGCCCCGACCCCCGCCCGCAGCGCGTGCTCGCCCGCCTCGCGGCCGTTGAGATGCAGCCCCGGGATGTCCTCCTTGCCGTGCGTGAAGGCCGCCTCGCACAGGAAGAGGTCGCCGCCCCTGGCCAGGTCCACCAGGGCCTCACAGGGGCCCGTGTCGCCCGAGTAGACCAGCGAGCGGCCGCCGTACTCGATCCGGAAGCCGTACGCCTCCACCGGATGGCAGACGCGCTCGGCGCGGATCGTGAAGGGGCCGATCTCGAAGCTGCCGGGCGTGAGCGTGCGGAAGTCGAAGACCTCGCGCATCGACTTCTCGTCGGGCACGTCGTCGTACGCCTGGACCAGCCGCCGCTCGGTGTCCTCGGGGCCGTAGACGGGGATCGCCTCGGCGCGGCCGCCGTCGTGCCGGTAGTAGCGCGCGACGAAGTATCCGCACATGTCGATGAAGTGATCGGGGTGGAGATGGGACAGCAGCACGGCGTCGAGGTCGTAAAGACCGCAGTGGCGCTGCAGCTCGCCAAGGGCGCCATTGCCCATGTCGAGGAGCAGCCGGAAGCCGTCGGCCTCGAGGAGGTAGCTCGAGCAGGCCGATTCCGCGGACGGGAACGACCCTGAGCATCCGACGACGGTGAGCTTCATGAAGCAGGAACCTCCTTGAGGGGTCCCCATGCCGAGGGCCATGGGCGGGTGCGGGGGGTCATGCGGTGCCCACGAGCGTAAGGCGCGAAAGCCCAGGCAGCTCCTCCACGGGGCCGCGTTGTGGGCGGAATCACCAGGACGGAGCCGGGTGGCGCCCGGCCATGCCCCCCGCCGGCCGATCCGGCCGCTACGCCCAGAGCTGGCCGTGCAGCGTCTCGATCGCCTCCTCGGTGGTGGCCGCCGTGTAGACACCGGTGGAGAGGTACTTCCAGCCGCCGTCGGCGACGATGAAGACCACATCGGCGCTCTGCCCGGCCGTGACCGCCTTACGGGCGACACCGAGCGCGGCGTGCAGCGCGGCCCCGGTCGAGACGCCCGCGAAGATGCCCTCCTGGGCGAGGAGTTCCCGGGTGCGGGACACCGCGTCCTCGGAGCCGACGGAGAAGCGGGTGGTCAGGACGGACTCGTCGTACAGCTCGGGGACGAAGCCCTCGTCGAGGTTGCGGAGTCCGTAGACGACGTCGTCGTAGCGCGGTTCGGCGGCGACGATCTGGACGTCCGGCTTGTTCTCGCGCAGGAAGCGGCCGACGCCCATCAGGGTGCCGGTGGTGCCCAGACCGGCGACGAAGTGGGTGATGGAGGGCAGGTCGGCCAGGATCTCGGGGCCGGTGGTGGCGTAGTGGGCGCCGGCGTTGTCCGGGTTTCCGTACTGGTACAGCATCACCCAGTCCGGGTGCTGCCCCGCCAGCTCCTTGGCCACCCGGACGGCGGTGTTGGAGCCGCCGGCGGCGGGCGAGGAGATGATCTCAGCACCCCACATGGCGAGCAGCTGGCGCCGCTCCTCGCTGGTGTTCTCCGGCATCACGCAGACGATGCGGTAGCCCTTGAGCTTGGCCGCCATCGCGAGCGAGATGCCGGTGTTGCCGGAGGTGGGCTCGAGGATGGTGCAGCCGGGGGTCAACCGGCCGTCCTTCTCGGCCTGTTCGATCATATGGAGCGCGGGGCGGTCCTTGACCGAGCCGGTGGGGTTGCGGTCCTCCAGCTTGGCCCAGATCCGTACGTCGGACGAGGGCGAGAGCCGCGGCAGCCCGACGAGCGGCGTATTGCCGACCGCGGCCAGGGGGCTGTCGTACCGCATCAGCGCATGCCCGCCCGTCGCCCGGGCGCCACCCCAGCAGGACGGGGCTCCGCCCCGAGAGCCCCACCCGCGACGGCCGGGAGGATGGTCACATTGTCGCCGTCCGAGACCTTGGTGGAGATGCCGTCGAGGAAGCGGACGTCCTCGTCGTTCAGATAGACGTTGACGAAGCGGCGCAGCTCGCCGCCGTCGACCAGGCGCTCCTGGATCCCGGAGTGCCGGCTCTCCAGGTCGGCGAAGAGCTCGGCGAGCGTGGCCCCGCTGCCCTCGACCGCCTTCTGGCCGTCGGTGTAGGTGCGGAGGATGGTCGGGATGCGGACCTCGATGGCCATGTCTGGGCTCCTGTCGGAGGGCGGGGTGGACTCCCGGACCGGGAGCGGCCGGGAGGGCGTCGTCGAAGGCGTCGGACGTCTCGGGCGCGCGCTCAGGCGGCCACGGCGCGGCGCGGACACATCGCGCTGGCGAGCCGGCACAGGTCGACGTGGAGCCGCGCCACGAGCAGCATGCCCGGCGTCTTCTCGCTCACGTCATCGAAAACCATGGACTCATCGTATCGATTCCCGAACCGGGCTCCGGTAGGTGCTCCCGTGATACGGACGGGTAGTGACCGCGATACGAGACGACGCGGCGATTCAGCCACCGGGAACGATCTCCACCTCTTCCTCGGTGACCTCGCCGTCCACGATCCGGAAGGACCGGAACTGGATGGGCCCCTCGTCATTGCCGCATTCGGCCGTGGAGACCAGGACGTAGTGGGCACCGGGCTCATTGGCGTAGGAGATGTCGGTACGGGAGGGGTACGCCTCGGTGGCGGTGTGCGAGTGGTAGATGACCACCGGCTCCTCGTCCCGGTCGTCCATCTCGCGGTAGAGCTTGAGCAGGTCACCCGAGTCGAACTCGTAGAAGGTGGGGGAACGGGCCGCGTTCAGCATCGGGATGAACCGCTCGGGGCGGCCGCTTCCGGCGGGGCCCGCGATCACGCCGCATGCCTCGTCGGGGTGGTCGGCGCGGGCGTGCGCGACGATCTTGTCGTGGAGCGCCTGGGTGATGGTCAGCATGGTCACACAATAGGAGGCGGGCTCCGGACCAGTGTCCGGAGCCCGCCCGCTGAGATGCGGCGCCCGAAAGGCGATACGGCCTACTTGCGCGCGTACTCCGGCTCCGCCTCGGCGGGGGCACCCGGCTGGGCACCGGCGCGCGACTTCAGGAGGAACCAGCCGATCACCAGCAGCACGGCCCAGACGGCACCCACGTACAGACAGATCCGGG
Source organism: Streptomyces sp. MK37H (assembly GCF_018035285.1). Lineage (NCBI taxonomy): Bacteria > Bacillati > Actinomycetota > Actinomycetes > Kitasatosporales > Streptomycetaceae > Streptomyces > Streptomyces sp. MK37H. The sequence goes on from NZ_JAAAYH010000172.1 coordinate 8,779, forward strand.
CGTCCTTGTCGTACGCGATCAGGCCGGTCACGATGATCAGGAAGATCAGCGCCACCCAGCTGAAGACCGCGCCGCCCGGTGCCGGGAAGGACGAGGCCGGCAGGCGCCCGGAGGTCACCGCCTTCCGGTACTTGATGTGGCTGACGAGGATCATCGCCCAGGCCCAGATGCCCGCGGCGGTGGCCACCGAGGTGACGTACTCGAACGCCTTCTCCGGGACCAGGTAGTTGAGGATCACGCCGATGCCCATCAGCGCCACGGAGACGGTGATTCCGATGGCCGGGGTCTTACGGGCGTTGAGCATGCCGAAGGCCTTGGGGGCCTCGCTGTTGGCGGCCAGGTCGCGCAGCATCCGGCCGGTGGAGTACATCCCGGAGTTACAGGAGGACAGGGCCGCGGTGAGCACCACGAAGTTGACGATGCCGGCCGCGAACGGGATGCCGATCTTGGAGAAGGCGTGCACGAAGGGGCTCTCGCCGGCCGAGAACTCGGTCCACTTGACGACGGCGAGCAGCACCACCAGGGCGCCGACGTAGAAGATGATGATGCGCCAGGGCAGGGTGTTGATCGCCTTGGGCAGGGTCTTCTCGGGGTCCTCGGACTCGCCCGCGGTGACGCCGACCAGCTCGACGGCGAGGTAGGCGAACATCACGCCCTGGAGGGTCATCAGGCTGTCGCCGATGCCGTTGGGGAAGAACCCGCCGTGGGACCAGAGGTTGGAGGCGGCCGCGGTGTCACCGGCGTCGGAGAAGCCGAGGGTGAGCACGCCCAGGCCGATGACGATCATGCCGATGATCGCGGTGACCTTGACCATCGAGAACCAGAACTCGACCTCACCGAAGATCTTCACCGAGATCAGGTTGACGCCGAACAGCACCACCAGGAAGACCAGGGCGCTGACCCACTGCGGGATCGAGGGGAACCAGTAGTTGATGTAGATGGCGGCGGCCGTGAGCTCGGCCATACCGGTCACCACCCACATCAGCCAGTACGTCCACCCCGTGACGAAGCCGAAGAACGGGCCGAGGAACTCTCGGGCGTACTCCGCGAAGGACCCGGAGACCGGGCGGTACAGGAGCAGCTCACCGAGCGCTCTCATGATGAAGAAGATGATCACGCCCGCGAGGGCGTACATCAGGATGATGCTCGGGCCGGCCTTGGCGATGTTCGCCCCGGCGCCCATGAACAGGCCGACGCCGATGGCGCCGCCGATAGCGATCATCTGGACCTGGCGACTGCCCAGGCCGCGCTCATAGCCCTCTTCAGGAGCCGCTGAGGTCATATTGCTGCGCCTTTCTCCCTGTGGCGGCTGGCTGCGATCGTGAAGATTTACCACGGCCGCCACGCTGATCGACTGCGCCCCGTGTGGTGCACGCCACAGGAAGAAGCGGACAAAAGTTGTGCTGCGCAACAAAGTTAACGATCGCAGTGATGCGATCGTTATCCGGAGTTGAGCATCCTCTAAACGAACACTCAGTAATTGCCGGAGCGAATCATTCCGGCATGAGCGTCTCGATCAGGGTCTCCTGGAGCCCGCCGAGCCAGAAGTACGCCATCACCATCGGCTTGCGCGGATCGGAGTCCGGCAGCCGCAGCAGCTCACCGCCGTCGTCCTCGTCGGTGACCTCCAGCCGGGTCCCGATGGCCAGCCGCAGGTCGTTCAGGGCGCCCAGCCAGTGCCGGGACCTCTCCGGCGCCAGCTCCAGCACCGCGGGGGCCCCACCGGAGGAGCCGGGGCCCAGCGCGTCCAGGTCGCGCACCACCGTCAGGGCGTCGTCGCGCTTGCGCGCCCGCAGGTCGTTCTCGGTGAAGCGGCGGAACTCCGCGGACGCCTCCCGCGCCTCCTTCTCCTCCCGCGCCCCGAGCTCCTGGTCCGGCGGGGAGTAGGCGTCCGGGAAGAGCCGGGCGAGCGCCGGATCCTCCGGCGGCTTGCTGGGGCCGTCCGCGAAGAGCGCGTCCAGCGGGTCACCGCCCCCGGCGGGCTGGTCACCCGGGCCGATCAGCTCGGCGAGCTGCATGGCCAGGCTGCGCAGGATGGAGATCTCCACCTCGTCCAGGGCGATGGCGGCGCCGCCGCCCGGCAACGGCTCGAAACGTCCCGACATCAGCGCTCCTGCTGGAGGGTCGCCCACAGGCCGTAGCCGTGCATCGCCTGCACGTCGCGCTCCATCTCCTCGCGGGTGCCGCTCGAGACGATCGCGCGGCCTTTGTGGTGGACGTCGAGCATCAAACGGTTGGCCTTGTCCTTGGAGTAGCCGAAGTAGCTCTGAAAGACGTAGGTCACATAGCTCATGAGATTGACGGGGTCGTTATGGACCACCGTCACCCAGGGAACGTCGGGTTCCGGCACCGACGAGGGTGCTTCACGGGATTCAGGACGTTCGATCTCCACGGGCGCGACACTCACACGTCCCATGCTGCCACCCGGCACAGGCCGTCGCCTAAACCGGCACCCAGATCTCGTCACTCTGACGAGTACGGGAGGTAGCATCGTCAACCATGGACACTGCGGACTTGGGACTGCCGGTGGACGTGCCGTCGACCGCACTCTTCACCGACCGGTACGAACTCACCATGCTTCAGGCCGCGCTGCGGGCGGGCACCGCCGACCGCCGCTCGGTCTTCGAGGTCTTCACCAGGCGCCTCCCCGAGGGCCGGCGCTACGGCGTCGTGGCGGGCACCGGGCGGGTGCTGGACGCCGTCGAGAACTTCCGCTTCGACGCCGGCGTGCTGGACTTCCTCGCCCAGCAGCGGATCGTGGACGAGCCCACGCTCTCCTGGCTCGCCGACTATCGCTTCCGCGGCGACATCTGGGGCTACCCCGAGGGCGAGGTCTACTTCCCCGGCTCGCCGATCATCCGGGTGGAGGGCACCTTCGCAGAGGCGGTGCTGCTGGAGACGGTCATCCTCTCCATCCTCAACCACGACTCCGCGGTGGCCGCCGCCGCGTCCCGGATGTCCACCGCCGCCGGTGACCGGCCGCTCATAGAGATGGGCGCCCGCCGCACCCATGAGCTGGCCGCCGTGGCCGCCGCCCGCGCCGCCTACGTCGGCGGCTTCACCACCACCTCCGACCTCGCGGCCGGATTCCGCTACAACATCCCCACCGTGGGCACCAGCGCCCACGCCTTCACCCTGCTGCACGACAGCGAGCGGGACGCCTTCACGGCGCAGGTCCAGGCGCACGGCAGCGACACCACCCTGCTCGTGGACACCTATGACGTCGCCGAGGCGGTGCGCACCGCCGTGGAGGTGGCCGGCAAGGACCTGGGCGCCGTAAGGATCGACTCCGGCGATCTGCTGCTGCTCGCCCACCGGGTGCGCCAGCAGCTGGACGAGCTGGGCGCCAAGAACACCAAGATCGTGGTGACCAGCGACCTCGACGAGTACGCGATCGCCTCGCTGGCCGCGGCCCCCGTGGACGCGTACGGGGTCGGCACCCAGCTGGTCACCGGCAGCGGCCACCCGACCAGCTCGATGGTCTACAAGCTGGTGGCGCGGGCCGTTTCGGACGACGCGGACGCGCCGCTGCTGCCGGTGGCCAAGAAGTCCATGGGCGCCAAGACCTCGGTGGGCGGCCGTAAATGGGCCGCGCGGCGGGTGGACGAGCACGGTGTGGCCGAGGCCGAGGTGATCGGCACCGGTGAGGTCCCCGCGGAGCTGGCGGACCATCAGCTGCTGGTGGAGCTGGTGCGCGGGGGCGAGATCGTGGCCCGGGAGCCGCTGGACGCGGCGCGGGACCGGCATATCGCGGCCCGGGCCGGGCTGCCGCTGTCGGCGACCCAGCTCTCGCGCGGGGAGCCGGTCCTGCCCACCGAGTACGCGCGGGCCTGAGGCGGACGGGTCATGAGCGGGAACGCGGGGCATGCCCACTGCCGCAATCGACGCGGAGTGTCTACCCTCGGTGACATGCACCGGGCACTGATCGTCGTCGACGTCCAGAACGACTTCTGCGAGGGCGGAAGCCTCGCGGTGACGGGGGGCGCGGATGTCGCCGCCGCGATCACCGATCTGATCGGGGAGGCCACTCCCGGTTACCGGCATGTCGTCGCCACCCGTGATCACCACATCGATCCGGGCGATCACTTCTCGGACAATCCGGACTACGAGCACACCTGGCCGGTGCACTGTGTCGCGGGCACCGAGGGCGTCGGGTTCCACCCGAACTTCGCGCCCGCCGTCGCCTCCGGGGCGATCGACGCGGTCTTCGACAAGGGCGCGTACACGGGGGCGTACAGCGGCTTCGAGGGCGCCGACGAGCACGGCACCCCGCTCGCCCAGTGGCTGCGCGAGCGGGAGGTGACCGAGGTGGACGTGGTGGGCATCGCCACCGACCACTGTGTGCGGGCCACGGCGCTGGACGCGCGCCGCGAGGGGTTCGCGGCGCATGTCCTGCTGGACCTGACCGCGGGCGTCTCCCCGGGCACGACCGGGCGCGCCCTGGAGGAGCTGCGGGCGGCCGGGGTCGAGCTCAGCGGCAAGCCGGTCGTCTGAGGACGCCGGGGGCGCTCTGAGCGCCTCCCAGCCCCCTTCCCGACGGCTTCCCGGCGGCCACCCCGGCGGCTTGACCGGCCGGGGTCGATCGGCCGGGGTCGATCGGCCGGGGTCGATCGGCCGGGGTCGATCGGCCGCCCTCCCCGGGCCCCGGCGCTACGAGGCCGGGGCCGGCGGTCTGAGAAGGGCGGCCATGGGATGCCAGAGCTCCCCTCCGCGGTCCGGCGCGGTGCGCCAGACCACCCCGTCGGGATGGTGGAGCACCGCCGTCACCTCGTCGGGTGTCGGCGGCGCTGTGTTGCCGCGCAGATACACAGTGCGCAGCCCGAGATTGCGGAGCCTGGTCAGGGCTCGCTGGCGGTTCGCGGCGTGTACCAGTACGCGGACGCCGCCCTCGCCCAGCGGGCGCGGCAGCGTCAGTGCGACCACCACACTGCCGCCCGGCAGCTTGGTGAATCCTCCGTCGGCCATTGCGGGTCATGCCCCCCGTGAGACGTCGTGTCAACAAGAAGGTCGTAGGGGCATCTAAACGCGAACGGCCGCCGCCCGCTAGGGGGCGACGGCCGCTGCCGCTCTGACCTGCGAAAACGCAGACTGGTGTGGATCTAGGAGGCGGACGGTCCGACCTGGACGGTCATCGTCGAGCCACCCGGGAGCTCCTTGAGGATCTTGATCCGGGTATTGGTGTCAGCAATCTTGACACTGCCGGTCGGGTTGCTCTTGTCCCAGTACGTCCCCTTGTGGTCATCGAAGACCGGGATGCCCGGCTTCGGCTTCACCTTGGCGGCCTTACCGTCGTTGTGCAGCGTGAAGCCGTCCGAGGGGAGCCGGCTGAAGGGCGAGTCGTACGCCTGGATCCGGTTGCGCATCAGCTTGCCGTCCGCCCACTTCTCGGCGGCGGGGTGCGCGTCGATCGGCAGGATCAGACCGCTGCCCGGGTGGACGCCGACGTTGTTGTCCGGCTGCGAGGTGTCCCACTGCCAGATCAGCAGCCCGTTCTGGTACGGGAAGTGCTCGACCCAGTTGGGCCGGCTGGAGGCCCAGCCGAAGTTGTACGGACCGGTCTTGAGGGTGGTGTCGTACGACACGTACTGGCGGTTCTCGGCGAGGTAGTACTGCGGGTAGTCCTTGGTGAAGGAGCCGCCGATGCGCGAGAAGCCGTTCGCCGTCCAGCCGTTGTCGCCGCCCTCGGCACCGTCGCTGAAGACCGGGGCGCCGTCCGCGGTCAGGGTGATCGCGTCGGCCGCGAAGCCCTTCTGCGCCACACCGCCGTCGGTCTGGTAACGGAAGCGCAGGTCGATCTTCTTGCCGGCGTAGGCGTCCAGCGGGAAGGAGAGCTTCTTGTACGCGCCCGAGGTGCCGGTCAGCGCGGGCTTGTCACCGGCGTCGCGCGGGATGGCCTTGCCGTCCGCGGTGCCGTCGACGGGCGTCCAGTTGGCGCCGCCGTCCGTGGAGACCTCGGCGTAGAGGTAGTCGTAGTTCTCCTCGATGTCCCACCAGCCCTGGAGGTCCAGGCTGGCCTTGGACTTACCCGTGAGGTCCACGGACCGGGTCAGGGTGTTCTTGAGGTCGTCACCCATCCCGCTCCACCACTGCTTGGAGCCCTCGGCGGGGGCGACCACCTCGGTGGTGACGGCCTTGGCGGGCAACTCGACCACCAGCGCCTGCTTGTTCTTGGTGTTGTACTCGGCCACCCCGAGAGTGTGGGTGGACTTCTTACCGGCCTTGGCCGAGGCGTAGTTCAGCCAGCCCAGCTGGAGCTTGTCCCAGGCGTTCATATCGCCGGGCAGATCGCCGATGGCGTCCTTACCGGTGCCGAGCCAGGATCCCGCGGACATCAGCGACCAGTAGGCGACGGACGACTCCCCCTCGCCGGTGGTGTCGTACTCGTCCGGCAGGCCCAGGTCATGGCCGTACTCATGGGCGAAGACGCCGAGGCCGCCGTTCTCCGGCTGCATCGTGTAGTCGCCGACCCAGATGCCGGTGTCGCCGATCTGCGTACCGCCCGACTTGTTGTCGCCCGGGCCGGTCTTGCCCGCGTCGGTGCCGTACGCGTACCAGCGGTGCGCCCAGATGGCGTTCTCGCCCTGGACCCCGCCGCCCGCGGACTCGTCCTCACCGGCGTGGACGATCTGGAAGTGGTCGATGTAGCCGTCGGGCTCGTTGAAGTTGCCGTCGGCGTCGTAGTCGTAGCGGTCCCACTGGTCGTACTTGGCCAGGTCCGCCTTGATCTGCGCGTCGGTGCGGCCGGCCGCCTTCTGGTCCTTGGCCCACTGGTTGACGCCGTCGCGGATCAGGTCCCAGGCGTTGGCGCAGTTGGTGTCGCCGCAGTAGTTGGAGCCGTAGCGGGCCTCGTTCCAGTCGACCTTGACCCAGTCGGAGACCTCGCCGTCCACCGAGTAGCGGCCCGAGGACTGCTTCTCGTAGTACTTCTTCAGGGACTGCTTCTTCTTGTCCTTGGAGAAGTAGAGGTCCTGGAAGTGCTGGCGGTTGTAGTCCTTCTGCCAGGCCGTGCTGTTGTCGTCGGCGCGGTCCGGCTCGGCGATGGTGTTGTGCGCCGGGCCCGGGTCGCCGCCGTACTTCTTCACCGGCGGCTTGGGGCCGTCCCCGTCCGGGTCGTACATGGTGGTGTCGTCCACCTTGTCGCCGAAGTCGACCAGGATGGTGAAGATCTTGTCGGTCTTCTCCCGGGCCAGTTCGACGTACTTGCCCTTGCCGAGCTTCACGACCTTGGACGCCCCGCGCGTGGTCGCCTTGGTGTCGCCGGAGATGACCTGACGCAGCGCCTCCTGGCGCTGCGCTTCCCGCTGCTTGCTGTAGGGACCCTCGAGGTCGTGCTGGACATCCGTCTTCGCGGGCGCCGGATCATGGCGCTCGACACGCGTAGACGGTGCGTCCGCCTGGGCCATGCCGGTCGAGAGTGCCGCCGCTCCGAGCGCGGCCACCACTGTGGCTATGGCGGCCGATCTGGCCGTCCTCCGTTGGCTGTTCACTCGCTCAGTCCTCCCCTTTCCACACCAGTGCCGGACATTTGACCGGAGTGGCAGGAGAAAAGACAGACCTTGACTTGGACTGATGAGACAAGTACGTTCTGCGATCCCGACGTTCCGTTTAACGGACAGCAACGGGCGCGCCATGCACGCCGGTTGGCACACCTGATGATTCCGTGCGCCCCCTGTGCAACGGCGCCGTGGGTGAGGTCACGCTTACTTCCGTTCCCCACGGGCATGCAGGACCGTAGAGTCAGGACTGACGGTGCACATCAGCCTGACTCATGCCCCCTGCATATCGCCCCCGAGGACGGATCCCGCCATGCCGCGTCCGACTCCTGCACAGCTTGCCTATGGTTCGGCCACCGTCGTTCTCTCGACCTTCGCCATGCTGCTGCTCTCCCAGACCCGATCGGGGCTCGGGGTGGCGGTGGTGACCGTGGTCGGGCTGGTTCTCGGGCTCCTCGTCGCCGTCACCGTGCCGGTGGCCCGGATGGCCCGCCCCGGCCGCACCGTCCGCACCAGCCGCCCCGTGGCGGGGTCCGGACCGGCCGACCCGGCACGGGCGCACGCCCGGGCGCACGCCGACTCACTGCACGGCTGACACCACGACGGTCCGCGCGGCCTTGTCGTGCAGACAGCGCTGGAACGGCTTGTCCCACAGCAGTGAGGCCGAGTTGACCAGCCAGAAGACCGTGCCGACCAGCAGCGGGATGAGCATCCCCGGCAGGACGTAGACCGCAGCGCGGACCCAGCCCTGACCGGCCGGCACGTTCCCGTCGGACAGCATCGCCACCCGGATGCGCAGCGCCTTCTTGCCGAGCGTCTGTCCGCTGCGGGCCAGCATGACGCCCTCGTAGCCGAAGTAGAGCGTCATCGTGATGATGAGCGCGAGGGTCACCTTGCCCATGTCCTGCTCGCCCGGGTGGTCCATCGTGTACTGGAGCGCGCCGGTCGCCGTGAGCGCCACCGTCCAGATCGCGCCGAGGATGACGATGTCGATGAGCCGGGCGGTGAAGCGCTGACCAGGGGTGGCCAGCGGGGGCATCCCTGGGGGGATCACAGGCGGGGGCGAGGACAGCG
>NZ_JAAAYH010000173.1:0-17308 GCF_018035285.1 Streptomyces sp. MK37H
CGAGCGCGGGGCGCGCCAGCGCCTCGGGGCGGGTCGGCCGGACCGAGGTCCCGGGCAGTTCCCCGGGCGGGTCGGTCCGCTCCCGCCAGGCCCGCGCCCACCGGGCGGTCGGCTCCGGGTCCGCCGCCAGGTGGCGCATGCGGTGGACGAGCCGGTGATCGTGGGTCAGGTCCGCCGCCAGGCGCGCCGGTACGGAGGGCACCCGCTGCGCGAGCCACAGGGTCAGCCGCTCCTCCAGCCGGTGGAGGAACTCCTCGCCCCTGGGGGTCAGTTCGGCGTGGGTGAGGAGCGTGCGCAGCCCCGAGGCGGTCTGTGCCCGGCGCAGGGCGAACTCGAACGCGGCGGTGTCCCGGGCCGGGCCGGTCTCGGCGTGCCGCAGCCGGTCCCACCAGAATCCGGTGACGCCCAGGAACGCGTACACCCCCTGGAGGAGCCCGCGCAGCGGTCGCGGTTCCAGCCGCCAGGGCGCGTAGTGGAGCTCCTCCAGGCCCCCTTCGATCAGGGGTACCAGGTCCATCAGGGCGCTGAGTTTGATGTGCTGGGCCTCGTGCACCAGCGCGGCGGCGAGGGTCAGTGGGTCCGTGGCCCCGTTGAGCAGCACACAGCCGTACGCCTCCGGCGATGAGGCGCTGAACGGTTCGGGCCAGGCGGCGTACGGCACGGGCACGACGGAGGTCAGGCAGGCGCCGATTCCCCGCGGGTCCACCTGGCGCTGCTCCGATACCAGCCGCCACGCATTGCCGAATCGCTCCTGCCAGCCCTGCCACTCTTCGTCGCCGAGCCGCTCCGGGTCCCGGATCCGGAGAAAGTCACGATAGGGGTCGAGGTCATCGACAAGGGGAGCACACACAATCCCCAGGTGTTCTCCGCGAAGCCGCCGCAGACCGTGCCAGCCAGGAGCGTCCTCGGAGAAGTCGCCGGGCAGCGTCACTGAATGAGGGCCGGATAACACCGCCGCCTTCTGGCCGTTCATGACGACCTCGGCGACATCGGTCGTGTCCGGAATGCGGGCGAATCCCAGGGCCGGCAATATCACCCCGCCCTCGCGCGCCGGAACGGCGCCGCGAAAGTCGATTCCGGCGAGAAGAGCCGCCGAGGCGGATATGGCATGCAGATGACCCACCGCACTCCACAGCGGCCCGTCCCCCGATTCCAGACCGCGCAGCCTGCGCAGACAGCGGTTGAGCCACACGCCCATGGGAGGGTGCAGCAGTAGCCTGTCCACGGCGGCCGGGGAGCTGTGCTCGGCCCGAATCAGCAGGTGCCAGGCGTCCCGGGACGGGGGAAGCGGGCCAGGCAGGGCGGGGTGCGCGGAGGCGATGTCCACCAGGGCGCGCAGCAGCAGCATGGCCCGGCTGCGCTGCCCCGACCTCAGTTCGGCCACGGCCGAGGGGCTACCCGAACCCCGCGCCAACTCGGCGAAACACGCCGCCGATAAACGATGGTTGAGGCCCCGCGTGGCGGAGGATGCCATAGTCGGCTAACTCACACAGGCGTCCGGCGACGACGACGCGTTACCGCCAACCGTCGGCGGGCGCTGGACGATGTCGAGCAGCCGCTCCGTCACCGCCGAAATCCCTTCGTGCCGGTCGAGGTCTTCGAGTGTCGCCCCCGAAAGGTCCAGCAGCTCTGTCTCGACCTCGGTCGCGACTCGCTCCATGACACCGTCCCCCTCCGGACGCTCCCTAACGGCTCATATGAGGCATCCCTATGGTGGCCTACCCCTAATGATTGCGAAAGGGTGAACACGGCCAGTCGGCGCCTGCGTTGTCAAGATTTTCGGACACTTCCGCGCGCCCGGGAGCCCCCCGATATGCCGGTGTCATCCCCCCGTTCCGGATTGCATCGTCTCGACCTCGAAGACGCCTCCGCACACCCGGAACGACCGCGCCGAGACGGCCATCGCGTCGAAGGAATCCGGCGGATAGACCCGGATGCGGGCGGCGGTGCGCCGGCACGGGGTGTCGTTCATACCCTCGTTGAGCGTGTGCAGACTGCTCGAGGCGCTGCCGCCGGGCGGCAGGGAGACCGGGGAGCGCGTGGGGCCGCGCCGGGTGGCGGGATCGCCGATCACCGCGCCGGTGGAGTCGAGCAGCGAGACACCGGGGTATCCGGTGAGGGTGCAGGTCGTGGCGGACTTGTTGGTGAACACCAGGGGCAGGTACACATTGCCGGCCCCGATGTCCATCCGGCCGACCGCCAGCGTCAACTGCGCCTTGGAGCAGACGCGGCGGACACCGGACGCGGCGGCGGGCCGCGAGGAGGACGGCTGCGAGGGCCGCGCCGAGGGCGGAGGGGACTGTGCGGTCCGCGAGGCGGGCCGTTCGTTCCGAGAGGAGCCGCTCTCGGAAGAGGCGGAGGAGGCGGCCGAAGGGGAGGAGGGTGGCGCGGCGGAGGAGGCGGGGGTGACGGACGAGGCGCGCCGCGCGGAGTCCCCGTCCCCGGTGTCGCTGCCGCACGCGGTGACCGTGGCCAGCGCGCCGACCAGCAGGGCGCATAAGACGGGCGGCCGGGACCGCGCTGCCGTCGTGCGTCGAGTCCTGCGCCGAGGAGCCGAACCGTTCCGTTGACTCATGAGCGACCTCCCGAGGTCAGCCGTCTGCCGGGGCCACCGGCACCGAGGGCGGGTGCCCCGATGCCTCCCGTGCATTCCCCCTTGGTCTCCCTTCCCCGCGCGCGGGCTCTTATGTCCGGGGCACATTGATCGCGTCGGCACTCAAATTCCTCACATTGGATTCTCTACCGCAAACACCCGAATGCCTTGTCCACGCCAGAACCCTGGGATTACTGTGCGGCAGCCATCGCACTCGCCAACTGCCGTACCAGGACAGGCAGAAGGACTCCATGGCCGCACGCGGACGTCATCGCCGGCCCCGGCCCCACCGTGTCTCCCGCACCTCGCTCGCGATCACCGCGGGCGGTGCCGGCGTCGCCCTGCCGCTCATCGGCATCGGCCAGGCGAACGCCGCCTCAGCCCCCACGCCCACCTCGCCGACCCCGGCCGCCACCACCGTCACAGCCGTCACGACCACGAGGGCCGAGCCGCTGCTCATCGTCCCGAAGGCCGTGCCCGAGCCACCGGCCAAGGCCCAGCCCCGGGCCGGGTCGTACACCGTCGTCCGCGGCGACACCCTCTCCCGGATCGCGGACAGGGAGAGAGTGGCGGGCGGCTGGAAGCGGCTCTACGAGATCAATCGCCAGGTCATCGGCGCCGACCCGGATCTGATCCGGCCCGGCCAGCGGCTCACCCTCGGCCACCGCTGAACGAGCCCGTACACGGGACACATACGCATACGCACACGCACAGGAGCATCCGCCCGCGGTGCACTACCGCGGCGGACGCTCCTTCGCCTCAACGGCCTTACATCACCAAATGCGCCTTGGAATGGGTGACTTCCTCAATATCGCCGCCCGCCTTGCCGATCAGCCGGTGCGCCAGATTGGTCAGTGCCCGCGCCGCCGCGATCTCCTCGCCGACCCTCGGCTGTGCCGGGTCGTCGGGGTTGCGGTTGGCACGGCCCTGGGCCAGCATCTCCGTGCCGTCGTGCATCCTCAGCCGGACGACCGCTTCGGTCAGCGGGCCGATCTCACGGAATTCCATCTGAATGTCGCATCCCACGATCGTCTCCATCGCGCTCACCTCCTGCGTCACCTTCCAGGATGCGCCTCACCGGTCTCTCCGGTCGACCGGGACAGCAACTCCACCACCTCGTCGTCCCCGGTCTGCGAGAAGTCCTCGTACCACTCCCCCACCGCCGCGAAGTCCGAGGGGGTGGAAAGGGCCACCACCTCGTCCGCGTCCTCGCGCAGCGCGGCGACCGCGTCCGGCGGCGCCACCGGCACGGCGAGGACCACCCGCGCGGCGCCCTGGGCCCGTGCCACCCGGCAGGCCGCCTGGGCCGTGGCGCCGGTCGCGATGCCGTCGTCCACGATGATCACGGTGTGGCCCTCGGCCGGGATCCGCGAGCGGCCCCGGCGGAACCGGCGCGCCTTGCGGGCCAGCTCCTCCCGCTCGGTCCGCTCCACCTCGGCGAGGTCCTCCTCATCGGCCCGGCTCATCCGGACGATCGCCTCATGGATGACCCGTACGTCGCCCTCGCCGATGGCGCCGAACCCCAGCTCCCGGTGGTAGGGGACGCCGAGCTTGCGGACGATGATCACGTCCAGGGGCGCATGGAGCGCCCTGGCCACCTCGAAGGCCACCGGCACCCCGCCCCGCGGCAGCCCGAGCACGACCGGTTTCTCATCCGCCAAGGGGCGCAGTGCCTCGCCGAGGCGCTGCCCGGCGTCCGTCCGGTCAGTGAAGATCATGACTCACCCCCGCTCCTGAAGGACTCATCTGCGTATCAAGCCGACGGTCCGCCCGTCCGCGAACCGGCGGTCTCCGGCCGATGGCCGGGGCGCGCGGATACCGGAGACCCGGCACCCTGGAGGTATGGAGAACGCCACAGGCCCGGACGAGTCCGGTTACCCCGTCTTCGTCGAGTCAATCGAGGCCGACGCCCGCTACCGGCTGGTGCGGCTGCGTGGCCTGGGGTGCGAACCGCTGGAACGGGAGGAGTTCGAGCCCCGCGTCCGGCAGGTCTTCCCCGATATCGACCTCGACGACCCGGCCCAGGTGCACTGGGAGGACCGGCCCGGGCAGTGGCCGCCCTGGCATCCGGGCGAGGCATGACCGTCCTGATCGGCACCTCGGGATGGCAGTACCGGGACTGGCGCGGCGATCTCTACCCCGAGGGCTGTCCGCAGCGGCTGTGGCTGGAGGAGTACACCCGCGCCTTCGCCACGGTGGAGAGCAACAACGCCTTCTACCGGCTGCCCTCGTACGACCAGTTCGCCACCTGGCGGGAGCGGCTGCCCGAGGGCTTTGTGATGGCGCTCAAGGCGAGCCGCTACCTCACCCACATCAAGCGGCTGCGCGATCCGGAGGAGCCGGTGGAGCGGCTGATGTCCCATGCGGCCGGGCTCGGCGACCGGCTGGGCCCGGTGCTGGTGCAGCTGCCGCCCACGCTGCGGGCCGACGGCGGGCTGCTGGACCGCTGTCTGGGCTGCTTCCCCTCCGGGACACGGGTGGCCGTCGAACCCCGGCACTCCTCCTGGTGGACCGAGGAGATCCGCGCGGTGCTGGAGCGCCGCGCGGCCGCGCTGTGCTGGGCCGACTCCGGCTCCCGGCCGGTCACCCCGCTGTGGCGGACCACCGGGTGGGGGTATCTGCGCTTCCACGGCGGCCTCGCCCGCCCGGCCCCGCGGTACGGGCGCCAGGCGCTGGCCACCTGGGCGCGGCGGATCGGGGACACCTGGCCGGCCGACGCGGAGGTCTATGCGTACTTCAACAACGACACGGGCGGGGCGGCGGTGCACGACGCGGCCGTCTTCGCCCGCGCCGTGGCCCGCCTCGGCCGCCCGGTCAGCCGCACCCCCTCGGCTTGAGCCCGGCGCCCGCCGGGCTCACTCCTTCACCGCCCCGCCCAGCATGCCCTCGATGAACCGGCGCTGCAGTGCCACATAGACCACGACCACCGGCAGGGCGATGAGCACCGAGGCCGCCGCGAGCAGCGCCGCGTCGGAGCTGTGCTGGCCCTGGAAGAAGGCGAGGCCGAGGGGGACGGTGCGATGGGCCTCGTCGCTGACCATCACCAGGGCCATCAGGAACTCGTTCCAGGTCCACATGAAGGTGATCACGACCATGGTGGAGATCGCCGGGCGGCCCATCGGGACCAGCACGCGCCACAGCGTGGTCCAGGTGTTCGCCCCGTCGATCCGGGCCGCCTCGATCACCGCCCGTGCGCTGCCGCGGAAGTACGTGCGCATCCAGAAGACCCCGAAGGCCAGGGACTGCGCGGTCTGCGGCAGGATCAACGCCCAGTAGCTGTCGGTGAGTTCGGCGTAGCGCAGATCGAAGTAGAGCGGGACGACCAGCGCCTCCTGGGGCAGCGTCAGCCCGATCACGAAGAGGTGGAACAGCACCGTGGAGCCGGGGAAGCGCATCACCCCGAAGGCGTACGCGGCGAGGATGGCCAGCACGGTGGTGGCGGCCACCACCACCGCCGTGACCAGCACCGAGTTCCCCAGATAGGTGCCGAAGTGGCCACGGCTCCAGGCGTCGGCGAAGTTTCTCCAGTGCAGCCCGTCCTTCGGCAGTGAGAAGCCGGTGTCCAGGGAGCTCTGCGAGCCGAAGGCCGTGGAGAGGATGCCGATCACGGGGGTGAGGGCGATGACGGTGAAGAGGGCGAGGATGCCGTAGGTGACGTTGCGTTCCAGGCGTGTGGTCGTCATGCCCGCCGCCCTTCCACGAGCCGGGAGACCGTGACGGTCAGGACGAAGATCAGGACCGTGAGGGCCACGCCGACGGCGGCTGCCGAGCCGACCTGGTTGGTCTCGAAGGCCCGGTGGTAGACCTCGTAGGCGGGGACGGAGGTGGCGTTTCCGGGGCCGCCGCTGGTGGTGATGTAGATCAGGTCGAAGTTGCGCAGCCCCGCCACGATGGTCAGGGTCAGCGCCACCGCGATCTGCGGCCGCAGACCGGGCAGGGTGACGGTGAGGAACTCGCGCAGCGGCCCGGCGCCGTCCATCCGCGCCGCCTCGTACAGCTCGCGCGGGATGCGCTGGGCCCCGGCGAGGAAGAGGACCATGCACAGCCCGGTGCCGACCCAGGTGCCGACGACGCCGACGGCGGGCAGCGCCCAGGTGTAGTCGCCGAGCCAGGGGCGGGCGAGCCCGCCGAGGCCGATGGCGCGGAGGGCGTCGTTGAGCAGCCCGTCGGGGGCGAGGATCGAGCGCCAGGCCACGCCGACCACGATCAGCGCGAGGACCTGCGGCAGGAACAGGACCGTACGGAAGAAGGTCATCCCCCGGACCCGCACCCGGGACATCGCGGCGGCCAGCAGCAGCCCGATCGCCACCGGCAGGGCGGCGTAGAAGACGAGCAGCAGCAGCGCGTGGAGGAAGGGGGCGCGCAGGCTCGCGTCGGTGAACAGCGCGCGGTAGTTGTCGAATCCGGCGGGGGTGGCGACCGTCAGCCCGTCCCAGTGCACGAAGGACAGCCACACCGACTGCCCGAAGGGGTAGAGCAGGAAGACGGCGTACACGATCAGCGCGGGCAGGATGTAGAGGTAGCCGATGGCGCGCGGTTCGCCGGGCGCGCGGCGGCGGTAGGCCCTGGTCAGGGCGGCGAGCCTCATCGGGGTCCCGCCGAGGTGTGCTGCTCGCGCTGCTTCTTCATAAAGGCGCCGTAGTCCTTCTGGAGGGTCGCGGCGAAGGCGTCCGGGGAGGTCTTGCCGCTGACCACGCCCTGGAGGGCGGCCGAGAGGGTGTCGTAGAAGGTGGGGGTGGAGTAGTCGAGGTACGGGACGAGTCCATCGGCGGCGCTCAGCCGCTTCCACCCGGCGATCATCTGGCCGTCGGCGCTGTCCGGGCTCACCCCTGCCGCGGCCCTGGCGGGGACGGCGGGCAGCACTCCGTGCCTGGTCATCACGTCGGCGGCGTGTGCGTTGGTGAGGAAGTCCAGATAGGCGGCGGCCACCTCCGGGTGGCGGGAGCGGGAGGTGATGGACCAGGCCAGGCCCTGGCCGCCGGTGGTGACGGGGTCGCCGCCGGCCTTGGCGGGCGGGGGCGGCATGATGCCCAGCTTGTCCCCCATGGGCTTCTTCAGGTCGGCCAGCTGCCAGGTGCCGGTCAGCAGATACGCTCCGTCGCCGGAGGCGAACTTCTTGGCCGCGTCGTCGTAGCCGAGGCCGTTGGCGCCGCCGGGCAGATAGCCGCGCTTCGCCCAGTCGGTGAGGGTGGCCGCGGCGTTCTTGGTGGCGGCGTTGTCGAAACCGTCGCCGCGGCCGAGGACGGTGTCACGGGCGTCGGCGGCGCCGAGTTGGTCGTGCAGCACCCCGAAGGTGTGGATGGCGGGGTACTTGTCGAGGTTGCCGAACTGGATCGGCAGCTCGCCGCGGTCCTTGAGCCGGGCCAGGCCGTCGGTGAACTCGCCCCAGGTGCGCGGGGGTTGGAGTCCTGCCTGCTTCAGCCGGTCCTTGTTGTAGTAGAGACCGATGTACTCGCCGGTCTGGGAGATGCCGTACAGCCGCCCCCTGCCGAAGTCGTTGCCGTCGGCGGAGACCCGGTTGAGGCCCAGCAGGGTGGCGGGGTAGCGGGTGTTCCAGTCGTAGATCCCCGCGTAGTTGTCCAGCGGGGCGAGCAGCCCTGCCCGGACGAAGGCCACCATGTCCGGGTAGCCCTGGTTGGCCTGGATGACATCGGGCGGATGGTTGCCGGAGACGGCCAGCTTCAGGGTGGTCTTCAGATCGGTGAAGCTCCGGGCGACCCGCTTGATCCGCACATTGGGGTACTTCCGCTCGAACTCCCGGTTCAGCTGCTGTATCTCGCCGTTGGTCCCGCCGCGTATCTCCTGGTCCCACACGGTCAGCGTGGTCTTTCCGGCCTTCGCCGGATCGGGTATGGCGGTGGCCGCGCCGGTCCCGGCACCGGCGGCCCCCGAGCCGTCGGTGCCGGGGACACACCCCGCGGCGAGCAGGACGACGCCGATGGCGAGCGCGGCCGGGACGGCTCTGCCGCGTGGCCGGTGCGCCCCGGTACGGGCGAGTTCCATGGGGTTCTCCTCGATGCGGTGGTCAGGAGCGTCAGGACCGTTGGGCACTGTCATGCACCCGGAAACCGATGGTGGGCAGGGCCCGCAGCCGTGGGCAGCCGCGCACCCGGTCCGGGATCAGATCGCCCAGGAAGGCGTAGCGGCGGGCGAGTCCGGCGGCGTCCGCCCCGTCGTCGGCCGCCCGGCGCGCACGGTTCCACCAGGCGGCCACCTCCGGCCAGCCGGGCGCGGCCAGGGAGCCGCCGAAGTGCTGGACGGAGAGGGCGGCGGTGAGGTTGGCGAAGGCGAGCCGGTCGGCGAGCGGCCAGCCCGCGAGCGTACCGGTCATGAATCCGGCCACGAAGACATCGCCCGCCCCGGTCGGGTCCAGCGCGTCCACGGGCAGCCCGGGCACCTCGGCGCGCTCGCCGGTGAGTGAGTCGATGGCCACGGCGCCCTCGGCGCCCCGGGTGACGACGGCGATCGGCACCAGCTCCGCCAGGGCGCGCACCGCCCGCTCGGGGCTGTCGGTGCGGGTGTAGCGCTGGGCCTCGGCGGCGTTGGGCAGGAAGGCGTGGGCGTAGGGCAGATCGGGGAGCGCGGCGGGGTCCCAGCGGCCGGTCTCGTCCCAGCCGACATCGGCGAAGATCTTGCTGCCCTGGGCGTGCGCCCGGCGCACCCAGTCCTCCTGCCGCCCCGGTTCGAAGGTGGCCACGCAGGCGCGGGAGCGGGGCGGCGCGCCCCGGACGGCGGGCGGCGGGGCCGGGTGCTCATGGGTGACCATGGTGCGCTCGCCCTCGTACGCCATGGAGACGGTGACCGGGGAGTGCCAGCCGGGGACGCGGCGGGAGGGAGTGAGGTCCACGCCCTCGCCGAGGGCGAGGCTCTCCCAGCAGTAGTCGCCATAGACATCGGTGCCGAAGGCGGCGGCGAGCGTGGTGTGCAGGCCCAGCCGGGCCAGGGCGGTGGCCATGTTGGCGATGCCGCCGGGGCTCGATCCCATACCGCGCGCCCAGGACTCGGTGCCGCGGACGGGGGCGTGGTCGAGCCCGGTGAAGATGATGTCCAGGAACACGGTGCCGGTGAGGTAGACGTCGTGCTCGGGGTCCGTGGAGGCGCGCAGCGCCGCGAGCGGGTCGATCGGGTGGATCGGATCGGGGGTTCCGGCCGTGGTGCTCACCGACGTGCCTTTCCTTGTGCATGGCCTGTTCGCGCCGATGGGGCGTGAGCGACACCTTGCACCTCACCTGGGGTGAATGCAAGAGGTCGATCAGAGTCGCGCACACTCGCTCATCTGCAGTACGTTGCCACCATGCTGCGAGAGAGCCGCCACGAGAAGCTGCTGAGCATCCTCGGCGAGGAGGGCGTGCTGCCCATCGGGGAGATCGCCACGCGTCTCGGCGTCAGCGAGGCCACGGCCCGGCGGGACATCACCGAGCTGGGCCGGGCGGGCCGGCTCACCCGGGTATACGGCGGCGCGGTGGCGGCGCCCACTCAGGACGAGGAGCGCCCGTTCAGCGAGGTGGTGGTCGACGACCTGGCCGACAAGGAGGCCGTGGCCCGCGCCGCCGCCGAGCTGGTCGCGGACGGCGATGTGCTGCTGCTGGACATCGGCACCACCACCCTCCAGCTCGCCAAGCTGCTGCGCGGCCGTCCGGTCACCGTGGTGACCAGCAACCTCGCGGTCTACGACGAGCTGCGCGACGACCCGCGGGTGACCCTGATCCTGCTGGGCGGGCAGGTGCGCGCCAACTACCGCTCCGTGGTCGGCTTCCTCACCGAGTCCAATATCCGCCAGCTGCGGGTCGGCCGGCTCTTCCTCGGCGCGAGCGGGGTGCTCCCCGACGGCAGCGTGCTGGACAGCACCCATGTCGAGGTGCCGGTCAAGCGGGCCATGCTCGGCGCGGCCCGGGAGGTGGTGCTGCTGGTCACCGCGGGGAAGTTCCCCGGTGACACCGGACTCGCCCGGATCTGCGGACCGGAGGGCATCGACACCCTGATCACCAACAAGACCTCCGACCCGGCGACGCTCGCCGTGTTCCGCGAGGGCGATGTGGAGGTAGTGACCGTATGAGGCTGACCGTGCTGGGCGGCGGAGGGTTCCGTATGCCCCTGGTGTACCGGGCGCTGCTCGATGACACCGGGGACGGGGCGGGGCGCTGCACCGAACTGGTGCTGTACGACACCGACCAGCGCCGGCTGGACGCGATCCGCGCGGTCCTGGCCGAACAGGCCACGGGCCGCCCCACCGCCCCCGCGGTCCGGGCCACCACCGATCTCGATCAGGCGCTGCGCGGCGCCGACTTCGTCTTCTCGGCCATCCGCGTCGGCGGTCTGGAGGGCCGGGCGAACGACGAGCGGATTCCGCTCGGCGAAGGGGTGCTGGGGCAGGAGACCGTCGGCGCGGGCGGGGTGCTCTACGGGCTGCGCACGCTGCCGGTGGCGCTGCGGATCGCCGAGCGGATCGCCACCGTGGCGCCGGACGCCTGGGTCATCAACTTCACCAACCCGGCGGGCATGGTCACCGAGGCGATGCAGCGGGTGCTCGGCGACCGGGTGATCGGCATCTGCGACTCCCCGGTCGGCCTGTGCCGCCGCGCCGCGCGGGCGGTCGGCGCCGACCCGGACCGGGCCACGTACGACTATGTGGGCCTGAACCATCTGGGCTGGCTGCGCCGGGTGGTGGTGGACGGCCGGGACCGGCTGCCGGAGCTGCTCGGCGACACCGGCGCCCTGGAGTCGTTCGAGGAGGGCAAGCTCTTCGGCGCCGAGTGGCTGCAGGCGCTCGGCGCGCTGCCCAACGAGTATCTGCACTACTACTACTTCAACCGGGAGGCGGTGGCCTCGATCCGGCAGGCCCCGGCCACCCGTGGCGAGTTCCTCCGCGACCAGCAGGCCCGGTTCTACGAGACGGCGGGCTCGGGCGCGCCCGGGGCGCTCAGGGAGTGGGAGCGCACCCGGCTGGAGCGCGAGGCCACGTACATGGCGGAGAGCCGCGAGGCCACCGGCGGCTGGGAGCGCGACTCCTGCGATCTGGACGGCGGCGGCTACGACCGGATCGCGCTGGCCATCATGCGGGCCATCGCACGCGATGAGCGCGCCACGCTGATCCTCAACGTACGCAACCGGACGGCCGTCCCCGGTCTTGACGAGGACGCCGTGGTGGAGGTGCCCTGTCTGGTGGACGCGGGCGGCGCGCGACCGCTGGCGACCGGCTCGGTGGCGCCGGACCAGCTCGGCCTGATGCTGTCGATCAAGGCAGTGGAGCGCTCGGCCATCGAGGCGGCCACGACCGAAGCGGGCAGCGATTCGGGCATCGCCCGCGGTGCGGCCCTGCGAGCCCTGGCGCTCCACCCGCTGGTGGACTCGGTCAAGGTCGCGGGCCGGATTCTCGACGCCTCCGGGGCGCTGGCCCGCTCATAGCACATGTCCGTTCGGGCATTCCCCAGTATCTGAACCCGCCCGGACGGGCTCCGTTCACGCCCTCTTTCGGCAAACGGGCGAGAAACGGGCCCGCCGGGTGGACAATCAGGCAGCCGGGTTCCTCACCGTCCGTTGCCTCATCCGCCCCGACCTGCTCTTATAACGGTTGTGAAACGGGCGCGTACGGTCACGATCTCTGTGGTGCCAAGGCTGGCTTCCCCTGTTGCAGGCTTGTAAAACTGCCACGCAAGCCGAAAGACCTAGGCAGGAGGTGCGGCGTGGACGCGGAGGAACGCCGTCGGGAGATCCTCGACACGGCTCGCCGTGCCGGCGTCGTCGACGTCGGCAAGCTCGCCGCCGACCTCGGGGTGTCCAAGGAGACGGTGCGCCGCGACCTGCGGGTCCTGGAACAGCACGGACTGGTGCGGCGTACCCATGGCGGCGCCTACCCCGTGGAGAGCGCCGGTTTCGAGACCACCCTCGCCTTCCGCACCACCATGCATGTACCGGAGAAGTCGCGGATCGCGACCGCGGCGGCCGATCTGCTGGGCGAAGCCGAGACGGTCTTCATCGACGAGGGATTCACCCCGCAGCTGATCGCGGAGGCCCTGCCCAGGGACCGGCCGCTCACCGTGATCACCGCTTCCCTCACGACCGCCACCGGCCTCGCCACCCGTGAAAACACCACCGTGCTGCTCCTGGGCGGACGGGTGCGCGGGGGCACGATGGCCACCGTCGACCACTGGGCGACGCATATGCTCTCGGGCTTCGTCATCGACCTGGCGTTCATCGGCGCCAACGGCATCTCCCGCCAGTACGGCCTGACCACCCCGGATCCGGCGGTCAGCGAGGTCAAGGCGCAGGTGGTTCGGGTGTCCCGGCGGAAGATCTTCTCCGGGGTGCACACCAAATTCGGAGCCGTCAGCTTCTGCAGGTTCGCAGATGTCTCGGACTTCGAAACGATCGTGACCGACACGGGTCTGCCGCTGACCGAGGCACACCGCTATTCGCTGCTGGGCCCCCAGATCGTCAGGGTCTGACGCCCTTCCCCCGCTGTTTTTCCTTCCCCACGTCCCTTCGATTGGACCCGTTATGCCAGTCCTGACTCTTCGTGCTGCCCGGATACCGGTGGTGGCCCTGACCGCGGGCGCGCTCCTGAGCGGTTGCGCCGGTATGGGGGGCGGCAGCTCAGGCGACAAGACCATCCGCGTCCTGATGGTGAACAACCCGCAGATGGTGGACCTGCAAAAGCTCACCAAGAAGTATTTCACCAAGGAAACGGGCATCAGGGTCGATTTCACATTGATGCCCGAGAACGAGGTCCGCGACAAGATCAGTCAGGACTTCGCCAATCAGGCGCGCCAGTACGACGTGGCCACCATCAGCAATTTCGAGGTGCCGTTCTACGCGAAGAACGGCTGGCTGATGCCGCTCGACGGCTACGCCGCCAAGGACAAGGCATTCGACCAGAAGGACGTCCTCCCCTCGATGCGGCAGTCGCTGACCGCCGAGGACGGCAAGCTCTACGCCGAGCCCTTCTACGGTGAGTCGTCGTTCCTGATGTACCGCAAGGACGTCCTCGCCGAGAAGCATCTGAAGATGCCCGAGCGGCCCACCTGGCAGCAGGTCGCGGACATCGCCGCCAAGGTGGACGGCTCCCGCAAGGGGATGAACGGCATCTGCCTGCGCGGCCTGCCCGGCTGGGGTGAGCTGATGGCCCCGCTCACCACGGTGGTCAACACCTTCGGCGGCACCTGGTTCACCAAGGACTGGAAGGCGCGGCTGGACTCGCCGGAATTCACCAAGGCGACCAAGTTCTATGTCGACCTGGTGCGCAAGCACGGTGAGGCCGGTGCGGCCCAGTCGGGCTTCGCCGAGTGCCTGAACAACCTCACCCAGGGCAAGAGCGCCATGTGGTACGACGCCACCTCGGCCGCCGGGTCGCTGGAGGCGAGCAAGTCCCCGGTCAAGGGCAAGATCGGATATGTCCAGGCGCCGGTGGTGAAGACCCGGAGCTCGGGCTGGCTCTACACCTGGGCGTGGGGTGTCCAGAAGGCATCCCGCCACCCCGACAACGCGTGGAAGTTCATCTCCTGGGCGTCCAGCAAGAAGTACGAGGCCCTGGTCGGCAAGACCTTCGGCTGGGCCAATGTGCCCGCGGGAAAGCGGTCGTCCACCTACACCACTCCGGAGTACCGCGAGACCGCCGGCAGCTTCTCCGAGGAGACCCGCAAGGCGATCCTCAGCGCCAAGCCGCGTGATCCGGGAGTGCAGCCGCGGCCGACCATCGGCATCCAGTTCGTCGACATCCCCGAATTCGCCGATCTCGGCACCAAGGTCGCCCAGGAGATCAGCGCCGCAATCGCCGGAAAGCAGTCCGTCGACACGGCATTGAAGAATTCGCAGAAGCTGGCCGAGAAGGTCGGCGAGGAGTACCGATGAGTAATCCGACGACGGCAGTACCCGTGAGTGGCCAGCGGCCACCGACCGCGGCCCCCGCCTCCGCGGGGCGCCCCATGGCATCCCGGAACCGGGCCCGGGAGTGGGCCACCCGGGCACCGCTGCTGCCCGCGCTGATCTTCCTGATCGTGGTCACCCAGCTTCCGTTCGTGGCCACGCTGGTGATCTCGCTCTTCGACTGGAACTCGTTCCGGCCCGACCGCCGTGCGTTCGCGGGGCTGGACAACTACAAGACGGTGCTCAGCGACGCGTCGCTGCGCGAGTCCATCGTCACCACCGTGCTGCTGACCGCCTCCGTGGTGATCGTCAGCGTGGTGCTGGGGCTGCTGCTGGCGCTGTTGCTGGACCGCAAGTTCCGCGGCCGGGGCCTGGTCCGCACCATGCTCATCGCGCCGTTCCTGCTGGTGCCGGTGGCCTCGGCGCTGCTGTGGAAGCACGCGCTGTACAACCCCGAGTACGGCCTGTTCAACGGCGTGCTCAACTGGCTGGGCGGGCCCCAGCCGGAGTGGCTCACCGATACGCCGCTGATCGCGGTGGAGGCGTCGCTGATCTGGCAGTGGACGCCGTTCATGATGCTCATCCTGCTGGCCGGGCTGCAGAGCCGCCCGTTGGACATGATCGAGGCGGCCCGGCTGGACGGAGCGGGCAACTGGCAGATCTTCCGCTTTCTGACCCTTCCGCATCTGCGCCGCTATCTGGAGCTCGGCACCCTGCTGGGGTCCATCTACATCGTGCAGAACTTCGACGCCGTGTTCACCATGACCCGCGGTGGCCTGGACACCGCCAACCTCCCCTACACCATCTACGAAACCTTCTACAACGCCCACGAGTACGGGCTGGCATCGGCCGCTGGGGTCGTCGTGGTGATCGGCACGATCATCATCGCCACCTTCGCGCTGCGCGTGGTGTCGTCCCTCTTCCGTGAGGAGGTGTCCCACGCATGACCGCCGTGAGCACACCGGTCACCATCACCGGCCTTCCGGAGCCCGCCCGCCGGGCCAAGCGGCGCGGTGCGGCGCTGGGCCTGCTGGCCTGGTTCGTCGGCATCGTGTTCGTGCTGCCGGTGCTGTGGATGCTGCTGACCTCGTTCCACTCCGAGGCCGACGCCGCCACCAACCCGCCGTCGCTGACCGCTTCGCTGACCCTCGACGGGTACAAGGAGTTCTTCGGCTCGGGCGGCGGGGCGAGCCCCTGGCCCTCGCTGCTGAACTCGATGGGCACGTCCCTCTTCTCCACCGGCTTCGTGCTGCTGCTGGCTCTTCCGGCGGCGTACGCGCTGTCGATCCGGCGGGTGCGCAAGTGGACCGATGTGATGTTCTTCTTCCTGTCCACCAAGATGCTGCCGGTGGTGGCCGGGCTGCTGCCGGTGTTCCTGTTCGCCAAGGACATCAACTTCCTGGACAACGTCTGGCTGCTGGTCATCCTCTACACCTCGATGAACCTGCCGATCGCGGTGTGGATGATGCAGTCCTTCCTCGCCGACGTCCCGGTGTCGATCATCGAGGCCGCCCAGATGGACGGGGCACGGCTGCCCACCATCCTGTGGCGGGTCGTGGCCCCGATCGCGGGTCCGGGCATCGCCGCCACCTCGCTGATCTGTTTCATCTTCAGCTGGAACGAGATGCTCTTCGCCCAAGTGCTCACCGGTGTGGTCGCCCAGACCGCCCCGGCCTTCCTGACGACCTTCGTGACCAGCCAGGGACTGTTCCTGGCCAAGGTGTGCGCCGCGTCGATCGTCATCTCCCTGCCGGTGCTCGCCGCCGGTTTCGCCGCCCAGGACAAGCTGGTCCAGGGCCTGTCGCTAGGAGCAGTCAAATGAGGGCCGCAGTCATCGAAGCCCCAGGGAAGGTCACCGTCGCCACCGTCGCGGACCCCACCCCGGGCCCCCGTGAGGTCGTGGTGGATGTGGCGGCCTGCGGGCTGTGCGGCACCGATCTGCACATCCTGCAGGGGGAGTTCGCGCCCACGCTGCCGATCGTCCCCGGGCATGAGTTCGCCGGAGAGGTCGTGGGCATCGGCAGCGATGTCACCGAGGTGGCGGTGGGCGACCGGGTCGCCGTGGACCCCTCCCTGCACTGCCACGAGTGCCGCTACTGCCGGATCGGCCGGGGCAATCTGTGCGACAACTGGAACGCGATCGGGGTCAGCGTCCCCGGCGGGGCCGCCGAGTTCGCGGTGGCCCCGGTGGCCAACTGCGTCAAGCTGCCCGAGCAGGTGGACGTGGCCGACGCGGCCCTGATCGAGCCGCTGTCCTGCGCGGTGCGCGGCTATGACGTGCTCAACGGCAACCTGGGCGCCGAGGTGCTCATCTACGGCTCCGGCACCATGGGGCTGATGATGCTGGAGCTGGCCAAGCGGACCGGCGCCACCAGCGTGGACATGCTCGATGTCAACCCCGACCGGCTGTCCACCGCCACCACTCTCGGCTGCTCCCGGTCCGCCGCCTCGGCGGACGAGCTGGACCAGCCGCGAGGCTGGGACGTGGTCATCGACGCCACCGGCAACCAGGCCGCCATTCAGGACGGCCTGGGCCGGGTGGCCAAAGCCGGAACGTTCCTGCAGTTCGGGGTCTCCGACTACGCGACGCGGGCCACCATCGAGCCGTACAAGATCTACAACCAGGAGATCACCATCACCGGCTCGATGGCCGTGCTGCACAGCTATGAGCGTGCCGCCGGGCTGTTCGCGAGCGGGGTGCTGGACCCGAAGATCTTCATCAGCCACCGGATGCCGCTGGAGGAGTACCCCAAGGCGCTCGACCAGTTCAAGGCGGGAGTGGGCCGGAAGATCGTGGTCGTCCCGTAACCGTGTGTGGTTGACGGCCCAGGCCCGGGGCACCAGGCTTGGGCC
>NZ_JAAAYH010000174.1:0-17301 GCF_018035285.1 Streptomyces sp. MK37H
CGACGTCCCGCCCCTCGCCCTCGGTGAGCGCGCCTTCGAGATCGTGCTGGCCCGTGCCATCGAGCGCGGCGAGGCGTCCTCGGAGTGGTTCAAGCGGCACAACTCCACACCCATCACTGAACTCCCCGCCCACTGGCCGGCCGCGTACAAGGACATCGTCAACCAGCGCATCGCGGCGATGGAGTCGAACTCCGCCATCGGCATGGTCGAGCGCCCCGAGTACAAGCGGCGCTGGGCCACCGACGGCTGGGACGCCATGCAGAAGCAGGCGCTCCGTGCCTGGTTGCTGGACCGGATCGAGGCCAAGCGTGAGCTGTGGTTCGACGGTGCCGACCAGCCCACGCTCATCTCGCTGCCCCGCCTGACCGACCGCCTCCAGGAGGATGACGACTTCGCCGCCGTCCTCAGCCTCTACGCGCCCCGCGCCGACTTCGCGGAGACCCTCGCCGAGTTGTTCAGCGACCAGCACGTCCCGGCCGCCGCCGCCCTGCGCTACAAGCCCGCCGGCCTCAAGAAGCGCGCCGACTGGGAGCGGACCTGGGAGAGGCAGCGTGAGGAGGACGACGCCACCTCCGAGGAAGAGAAGCGGAAGATCCGTGAGGCGACCGCCGTGCCGCCCAAGTACACCTCCGCCGACTTCCTGCGCACCAGCTTCTGGGCTCAGCGCGGCAAGCTCGACGTACCCAAGGAACGCTTCATCTCCTATGGTGCGCAGAACGTACAGACCCCCACCCTCCTCGGCTGGGCGGGCTGGGACCACCTCCAGCAGGCGCAGGCCGTCGTCGGCTACCTCAACGAGAACCAGCTGACGCAGGACGAGCTCGTCCCGTACCTCGCCGCCCTGCTCGAACTCCAGCCGTGGCTGGACCAGTGGCACGGCGAGTACCTCCCCGACTTCGGCCAGTCGGCGGCGCAGGCGTACCACGACTTCCGTCTCGCCCTCCAGGGCGAGCTGGGGCTGACCGACGAGGACATCCGGGCCTGGCGGCCCGTGGCGGCGGCGCGCGGTGGTCGCGCTAAGAAGACGAAGTGAGCAGGGACTTAAGACATGGCAGCGAACCTCGCAAACGGCAACCTCGGCACCCCCCTCCTCCGCGAGCTGATCAACATCAAGCCGGAGGTGTCCAGCTCCGACTACGTCCTCCAGCTCGCCGACGCCACCACCCCCGACGGTGCCGAGAAGGCCCTGGCCGATTACGTCGTCACCGACGACCTCGTGCAGCACTTCAACGAGGCCCTCGGCCTCATCAAGTCGGCGGTGGACAGCCACTCCTCGAAGGCCGCGTATCTGCACGCCTCGTTCGGTGCCGGTAAGTCGCACTTCATGGCCGTACTGCACGCCCTGCTCAACCAGGCCCCGGCGGCTCGCGACAAGACCGATTTCGACCCGGTGTTCGCGAAGAACGGGTGGCTGCAGGACGGCGACCGGCGGTTCCTGATGGTGCCGGTGCACATGCTCGACGCCAAGTCGATGGAGCAGCGGATCCTCAGCGGATACGTCAAGCGGATCAAGGAGCTGGAGCCCGACGCGTCGACCCCGCGGGTCTACCGCAGCGATGCCATGTTCCGCGACCTGCAGTCCATGCGGAAGCGGCTGGGTGATGAGGATGTGATCAAGTTCCTGGCGGGTGCCGCGCCTGCCGAAACCACGGGCGAGTGGGGCGAGTTCGGGGCCGCTTTCGGCTGGACCTCCGAGCTGCTCGATGAGGCCATGGCCGCCGAGGAGCTGGAGGTCGGAGAGGAGTTCAACCCCGCTGACCCGTCCACCCCGGGGGAGCTGCGGGCCCGGCTCGCCCAGGACACGGCCAAGGTGCTGCCGGGCTACGAGGAGCGCGCCGTCGAGCAGGACGGCGGCTTCATCAGCCTCGACCGGGGCCTGTCGGTGATAGCCCAGCACGCGAAGAGTCTGAACTACGACGGGATCGTGCTCTTCCTCGACGAGCTGATCCTGTGGTTCGCCTCTCGTATCTCCTCCTCGGAGTTCGTATCCCGCGAGACGGCGAAGATCACGAATCTGGTGGAGGGTGGCGACGAACGCCGGGCCGTCCCCGTCGTGTCGTTCATCGCTCGCCAGCGCGACCTTCGCGACCTGGTCGGATCCGCTGAGGACGGGGGCCGCTACCAGCGGGCTATCGTCGACAACCTGGAGCTCGCCTCGGGCCGGTTCGACCGCATCAGCCTGGAGGACCGCAACCTTCCTCAGATCGCCCACGCGCGCCTCCTCAGGCCGCTGTCGACCGACGCGAACGCGGTGATCGGGGAGGCGTTCAAGAAGGCGAAGTCCACCAACGCCAAGTTCTGGGACGAACTCCTGGGCGGCGACGGGAACAATGTGGGCGCCACGGAGACCGCGTTCCGCTTCACGTACCCCTTCTCGCCAGCCTTCATGGATACCCTCGTCCACCTGTCCTCGGCCCTTCAGCGCTCGCGCACCGGCCTCAAACTGATGGGTGAACTCCTCGCCGCGCGGCGCAATCTGCTGCGCGTCGGCGAGCTGGTGCCGCTCGGCGACGTCTGGGCGCTGATCTCGGGCGGCGGCGACAAGCCGTTCACCGACGAGCTGCGGGCCGTGTTCGAGGAGGCCGACCGGCTGTACCGCAACCGGATGCGCCCCTACCTCCTCGACCAGTACCGGGTCACGGAGGAGCAGGTCGCGGCGTACCAACAGGACCCTGCCGCCATCGAGGACGGTGACCTCTCCCGCAGGCTCAAGCAGTTCACCGACGACGACCGGCTGATGTCGACCCTTGTCCTGTCCGCCCTCGCGCCCGCCGCGCCGGCCTTCCAGAACATGACGGTCAAGCGGTTCCTGGCCCTCAACGCCGGCACCATCAAGGCGCTCCTTCCCGGCGGCGAGATCCCCGCCCTGATCAACAAGTTGAAGGAGTGGGCGGGCCGGATCCCCGAGATCAAGCTCGCGGGCGACGGCGTGGCGATGACCGTTCGCCTCGAACTGACCGGCGTGGACATCGACTCCGTCGTCCGCAACGGCCGCGAAGCCTTCGACAAGCCCCGCTACCGCCACGACGCCGCTGTCGAGCTGCTGCGCTCGGAGTTCGCGCTGACCGCGGCCAAGGGGCAGGGCGCCTTCGACGCCTTCGACACCCTCGACTTCACCTGGCGGGGCAGCAAGCGCCGTACCGAGGTCGTCTTCGCCAATATCGCCGACCGGGAGGAGACCCCCGACTCCACGCTCACTCCCACCGACGCGGAGACCTGGCGACTCGTCGTCGATCTTCCATGGGACGAGGGGGAGTTCGGGCCGCGCGAGGACCTGAACCGGATGAACAGCTTCTGGGAGCGGCACCCCGAGGTCCAGCATTCCCTCGCCTGGGTGCCCACGCATATGACGACGACGATGTATGCGGACTTCAACCGGTACGTGATCATCAAGCGGATTTTGAACAGCGGCAGTGACTTCGACAGCCGTTTCGCCGCTCACCTCGGCCCCGACGACCGGGTGCGGGCACGAGGGCTGCTCACCACGCAGGCCGACACCCTGCGCGACCGGGTTCTCGCCGCCTTCAAGCAGGCGTACGGCCTGGCGAAGAAGCAGGAGGGGGACGTCCTCGACGACTTCTCGGACCACATCGCCACCAAGCCGGGCGCGACCGCGCCCGCGCTCGGACTGAGCGCCGCCCCGCGCGATGCGATCCGCGACATCGCGGGCAAGATGCTGGCCTGGCAGTACCCGGCCCACCCCGACCTCGGCGCACAGGCCGTCACGCCCGCCCAGGCGCGTACCGTCCTCGGATACATCAGCGAGGCCGCCGGGGCCCGCGAGGGCAAGGCGGAGATCGCGCGCGGAGACCAGGGGCTGATGGAGACGGTGGCACAGCCGCTCAAGCTCGGCACGATGGGGGAGAGCTACTTCACCCTCGGCGGGTACTGGCGCGAGCACTTCAACCGGCTCGCGAAGAGCGACCCGGACGCGGACATCGGCTACGGCTCGCTGACCGCATGGATGGACGAACCGCAGCGGATGGGGCTCGCGACCCACATCCAGCAGCTCGTCGCGGCCGCGTACGGCGAGATGGAGGACCGGGTGTGGGTCATCGGCGGGGCTCCCGTCGCCGACCTCAAGCTGGGCGAGATCAAGGACAGCTGGGCGTTGCGCCGCCAGCCCCTGCCCTCCGAGCCGGACTGGGAGATAGCCCGCGCGCGCTACGAGAAGATCTTCGGCAAGAAGGCCCCCGTGCAGCTGCGCGGGCGGATCGTCAACTCCTTCGCCGATCTGGTGCGTACCCACGTCGACAAGCTCTTGCCGGCCAGTCGCGAGCTGGTGGCCGAGCTGGAGCGGCGAGCAGACTTCCTCGGCCTCGACGACACCGCCGTCACAGGGCGTCTGCACACCGCACGCCGCGGTCTTGCCCTGCTCGAGGAGCTGCTCGCCGAGAAGGGCCGCGGGGCCAAGCGGGTCGTCGAGGCCCTCGCCGCGTTCGGCTTCGGCGAACTGACGCTGGAACGGCTGGGCTCATCCGTCACGACGGCGGACGCGGTGGCGTCCGCCCTGCAGAACGCCTCCTGGGACGTGCTTGAACTCGGCACGGGCATGGACGCCCTCACCACCCTCCAGGAGGACGCGCGCGAGGACCAGTTCAACAGGAAGCTGCAGGACTCCCTGCCCCGTGCCCAGCGGGCGATCACCCAGGCCCTTGCCGTCCAGCGGCAACAGCAGCAGCGGACCGAACCACCGGCTGCCACCCCGGCCTCGCCCACCCCCGACCAGGTGCCGCTGACCACCGACACCTCGCACCCGAAGGTCGAGACCACTGCCCGTACGGGCTCCGTGCAGGGCAGCGCTGCCGAGGTCGAGCAGGCCCTCCACCAGGTGGCGGCCGCGCATCCCGGCAAGGCCATCGAGATCACGTGGAAGGTGGTCGACTGATGCCTCAGGCCGGCCGGGGCCTCGCCCGCCTCACGCCCACCGCCGTCGCGAAATACCTTGCGGGTCAGCGCGCGCTGCTCAAGGGCACCCAGCAGCCGGACGGCGACACTCGCCAGGTCGTGCTCCTGCGTTCGGCACCCATGTGGGAGGAGCAGCCGATCCTGTCCTGGAACGGCGGCCGGCGCGCACGGGTGGCCACCGCGCCGTCCGTGCTCGCCGTCTACCAGGAGGCGCTCAGCCACCTCAACGCCCCCGGTCCCGGTTCGGTGGAAGACCCGTCCCTGCTCGTCCTGCTCACCGACCGGGAGGACGCCGAACTCGACCCCGGCATCCTGGTCCGCGCGTACCGATACGCCATCCAGCACGTCGACAACTGGGACCTCATCCGCGAGACCTTCACCGCCTCCGGTATCGATCCACGGCTCAGCGACGAGACCTGGGGGGTGGCCGAGGCCCTCCTCGAAGCCGCCCCCGCGGGCGGCTGGCCCGGCCTCAACCGGCAGGTCCTGTCCCGTACACACGCCCTCGCCGCCCTCGCACGGCGGCGGCTGCTGCTCGACGCGGACGCCCAGCTCGACATCGACACTCTGCTGCTGTGGAGCCGCACCTCCTCCGAAGGACCGCGTGCCTACCGCGCGTTGCGCGACGGGGAGCGGGCCGGGCTGCGGCGCTTCCTCGCTGAGGTGGACCAGGCCGGTCCGACCGCCGACGCCCTTCTGTCGATTACCGAGCACGACGAGCCATCCGTCGCTCTGCCGTTCGGGCTCGTCGCCGCCGCGCTGTGGCAGCACGCCCCGGCCGGCCCCGAGGTCTTCCGGGCGCGCGGCCGAGCGGAGAACATCCTCGGCCGCGAGTTCACCGACGAGGCCATGCGGCGCTACGGGGAATCCGCCGAGAACCTCGTCGCACGCAACGCACAGCTCCTCGCCGAGGTCACCCTGGACGCCGAACGGCTCGCCGGCCATCTGGGTGCGACCGGGGCCGTACGACACAGCCCCTACCTGCCCGCCGGACTCGAAGCACGCCTGGCCGCCGTGGGTTCGGCGATCGCCGGCCGCGATCTCAACGCCTGCCGTACGGCGCTGCGCGCGGTGCAGGCACACCACCTTGCCGAGACGGCCCGCACCCGGATCGGCCGCGCCCGGATGGCCGTGCGCCTGGTGCAGTGGCTGGCCACCGAACCCGTATGGACACCGGACACCGTCGCGGACGCCCTGGCCCACTACAACGCAGAACTCTCCTGGGCCGACCGTGCGTTGGAGCACCTGGAGGCGGGCGGCGACACCGAGCCCGCCCTGTCCGATGCCTACGACGCGCTCGCCGCTGACGTACGTAAGGTGCGGCGCCGCATGGACCAGGCCTTCGCCGAGCAGGCTGCCGAGTGGACCGCGGCGGGTACCGCTCCCAACTCGATACTGACGGTCGAGACCTTCCTCGAGCGGGTCGCGAAACCTGTGGTGAAGTCCCAACGACGGCTGATGCTGCTCGTCGTGGACGGCATGAGCGCCGCGCTCGCGGGACAACTCGGCGAGGAACTCGCGGCGAACTGGACCGAGTACGACCCCACCGGCAAGAAGGGGATGCCGCCCACCCGCCAAGCGATGGCCGCTGCCCTGCCCACCGTCACCGCCGTCAGCCGCACCACACTCCTCACCGGCAAGCTGCAACGCGGCGACCAGAAGACCGAGAAGCGTGAATTCCCGTCCGTGCGGCTGTGGTCGGGGCACAAGGCGGCCGTCTTCCACAAGGACGACCTCCGCCCCGCCAGCACCGGTGGACGCTTCGGGCCCGACCTGGAGGCGGCCCTGACCGACGACGCGTCACACCTCGCGGTCGTCCTCAACACCGTCGACGACGCTCTGAAGAACGACGAACGCCTCGACGAGTGGGACTGGACGATCGGCGACATCGACGCCCTGACCCCACTCCTGGACGAGGCCCGCCGGCGGGGCATGGCCGTACTGATCACCAGCGACCACGGGCACGTACTGGAGCACCGGGGTGTGAAGGTCCCCACCCACGAGGCCGTCAACGCCCGCTACCGCGTCGTCCCGGACGATGGCGCCGAACCACTGGTCAGCGAGGCGGAGACGGTACTCGCCGGCCCACGAGTGGTCGGAGGCCCCATCGTCGCCCTGTGGCCGGCCGACGCCCGCTACACGAACCGTGCCGCCGGATACCATGGGGGAGTGCACCCGGCCGAGTTCACGATCCCTGTGCTCGCGTACCTGCCGGACGGTGCGACCGAGCACATTCCACCAGGGTGGCGGCAACTCACGGACACGTACGAGCCGCACTGGTGGAAACTGGACACGACGCGCCTGCGCACGACCTCGGCACCTCCCTCCGCGGAGACCGGGACGACACAGGTGACGAAGTCCAGGCGTACCCCGAAGAAGTCCGCTCCACAAGACACGGGTCTGTTCGAGATCGCGGTGTCCCCCCAACCCTCCGAGACTGAGGGAACGCTGCTCGCCGTGGAAGCTCAGTCGCCGGTGGAGCAGCTCCTGGACGACCTCTTCGCCTCCCCAGCCCTCAGTGACCAGCTCGCTCTCCTCCCTCGCAAAGAGGACCCGGAGGGACTTCGCCAGGCCCTCGCAGCGCTCTGTGAGAACAACACCCTCCCTCTGACAGCCGTGGCCGCCGCCGCGGGCAAGCCACCGGCCCGGGCTCGCGGCTACGCCGCCGTCCTCACCCAACTCCTGAACATGGACGGAATCCAGGTCCTCGAACTCCTCCCCGACAACAAGACGCTGAAGCTCAACCCGACGTGGCTGAAGGCCCAGTTCGGGCTTGGGGAGTAGGTCCGTTGCGGGCCTCACCCTGCACGGAACCAGCTGTACAAGGCTCCTTGGCCACTGTCTTGAGCGACCGACCGAATACTGCCTTCGTGCCCTGACCACGTGCGCTGCTCAGCCCGAGGCGCTCCGATGCTCCGGCGTGAAGCTCACTTGCGGGCCGGCGTGGAACTCACGTGCGAGGCGTCCACATCGACATCGTTGGTGCGGACCGGGCCACGACTGCCAAGGAGCCGTTCTTCGTTAGCTCCATCAAGTGGCTCGAGCGGTCGCCTTTCGTGTCCTTGCCGAGAACTTCATCCATGCAGGTCAGGCAGCATGGTGATATTCGTGGAGGAGGCTGCCGAGGCGGTCGCGTCGTCGTATGTCGAGGTGGGTTAACTTGTCCGGATCGGTGATCGGTGAGGGCAGCGGGTGCATTGGCCGAGCGTTCGCAATGCCCTGGTGGGGCCGATGAGTGTTGTAGAACTGCTCGAACTGCCGGAGTGCATGGAGGAGGTGGCGCTGGTTCCAGATCAAGGTCCGGTCCAGGAGTTCGTGTCTGCAGGTTTGTACCCACCGTTCCGTGATCGAGTTCATTCGTGGCATCTGGATGACCTCGATCCCCGCGTCTTTGAGGACGCCATCGAACATTCCGGGGAACTTTCCATCCCTGTCCCTGATCACATGAAGCGTGCCCGGGAGCTTACGTCCTCGAGGTCCATGACCAGGTTCTTGGCCGCTTGCGTCGCCCAGGAGGTGGTCGGGTGTGCGGTGGCGCCCAGGACACGGATGCGGCGGGTGCTGTGCTCGATCACCGCGAGTACGTACATCCGCGCGCCGGACAGGGTGACCGTCTCAAAGAAGTCGCAGGCCAGGAGGGCGTCGGCTTGGGAGCGCAGGAAGTCGGCCCAGGCGCTGGAGCTCCGGTCGGGCGCTGGATCGACGCCGGCGTCCTTGAGGATCTTCCAGACGGTCGAGGCGGCCACCTTTACTCCCAGCACGAGCAGCTCGCCGTGAAGACGCCGGTAGCCCCAGTTTGGATTCTCCCTCGCCAGGCGCAATACCAGAGTCCGGATGGAGTGCACGGTACGAGGCCGACCGGGTCGCTTGGGCTGTGATGCGGCGGCATGCCGGCGTCTTGCGAGGTCGCGATGCCAGCGCAGGACCGTGTCAGGACGCACGAGCAGCCGCACACGCCGCAGAACCGAGAACGGCATCCGGTGCAGCAGCGCCGCCAGGAACGCCCGATCGCTCGGAGTGAACCGTGGTCGTGCACCGCCGAGTTGGGGTTCGAGCACCGTGATTTGATGGCGGAGGGCCAGGATCTCCGCATCCTTGTCCCGGTCGCTCATCGGCAGCAGACGCAGCAGCGCGAACGCAACGATGGATACGCACAGCCCGCGCCGAATGCACCGACCGACTCCTCATCACCGGCGAACGACACCTGCACACCGTCCTCACCACGTACGCCAAGCACTACAACACCGGACGAGCCCACCGCAGCCTGGACCTTCGTGCCCCCGACGATGACCCGAACATCATCCCCCTACCTGCTGGCACGGTCAGGCGTCGGCAGGTGCTCGGTGGACTGCTCAACGAGTACCACACCACGCCGCTCCGACTGCCTCACCATCGACAGAGAGCGGCCGCCTCCTGCGGATCTGTCGCCACCGCGCGGCGACCTCGTCGCCGCAGCACCTTCTGAGGACCGTATACGTGCGGTTGGCGCGCAGGGCACTGGGCCTGGCTCAGCGGGCCACCCTGCCGTACTTGTCCGGCTTGGGGGCTGGTGCCACGGATTCCGGGTCCGGGTATTGGGGCTGCTTCTGGCAGGCCATGGAGGACGTGACCTTCTTCGCCGTGGCGATGAGCAGCTTCGCGTGGGAGTGAGCACTTACCCCGACGACGTCGCGCAGGTTGAACTCAAGCGCGTACCTGTTGCCGGTCCGCCTCTCGTTCAGCCCGCAGCGCACCTCGAGTGACCCCGCGCTGCTGCCGATGGGCTTGCCCACACTGGCGCGGACTGAATCACCACCGGGAACCCGGTGCGCGACCCATGCGACGTCGAGGGACATCAATTCGTCGCCCCTCCCGTTCTCCAGGACGCACAGGTCGTGGCCGGTCCCCCAGGTGGTCTCCTTGGACAGCCCCGCAGCGGCCTCAGCGGGCCTCTCGGATTTCACCGGAGTGACCCGGTCGGTGCCCGACCGTGCCGCCTCGGCGGCGATCTCCTTGTCGAATACGCCGCCGCACGCTTCCTCTAGACGGACTTCAGCGGGAGTGTTCTTTGCGGAGGCGTCGCTGTCCTCGCTCTTCTCCCCGCCGCCGCAGCCTGCCAGCGTGAGCGCGGACGCGAGTGCGCAGGCGGCCGGGAGAAGACGACGGAAACTGCGTGTCAGCATGGCGCCCTTTCGCATGCGGCGGTTCAGCTGCCGCTCCCTGTGAGTTGGCGCCGAGCCCCGCGGGGTCTGACTGAACTTTACGGAACAGACAGCCTTGGACCACTCGCGGCCGCCGCGGTGACCGACGCCTGACCGTTCTCGCGGCGGGTTCCGGCCTCAGTCCTTTTCGATTCCTGACCTGGGCGAACCCGTCTCCGGGGATCAGAGGCAGGTACCCAGAGCGCGCGACCGAGGAAGTACGTCGCGGCCATGCCGGCGAAGATGAAAGCGCCCCAGCCCAGGGCCAGTACGACGACGTCGCTTCGTCGGTGTAACGCGAGAACGGTTGATGCCGAGTTCAGGCAACAGATGTTGATCAAGCGGGTCCAGAATGTTGTCGAGTTCCGAGAACGGCTCGCCGAAAAACGGCGTTGTCAGTGGGTTCTGCCAGGGTGTGCTTCGTGGATGAACTGGTGGAGCGTGTCGACTGTCAAGATCGTGTCCTGGGAGTGGTCACCCGTCGGCAGGCCATCCGGGAGGGTTGGCTGCTTCGAATCGCCTCGTCGGTGTGTCGTGATGAGCGTGGCCGGATCCTCGTCCATCGGCGGTCGGAGCAGCTGTCGCGCTTCCCCGGGCTCTATGAGGTCATGGCCGGTGGCGCCGTGGATGTCGGCGAATCCTATGAACAGGCTGCCGCGCGGGAGCTGGCCGAAGAGCTGGGCATCCGTGGCCTGCCGCGCTTGCTGTTCAAGTTCATCAACCGCAGCGGCTTGAGCCCTCACTGGCTCGGCGTGCATGAAGCCGTGGTTCCGGACGCTGTGACCCCTGATCCCGATGAGGTCGCCTGGCATGGCTGGCTGACCGAGTCGGAGCTTCACTCGGCCCTGTTGGAGTGGCGCTTCACTCCCGACAGCCACGAAGCCTTCAGCCGGTATCTCGCGTTCCGGACCGCGCAGTCCTGACCTTTCTCGCCGACCTGGCGGCGGGCGCGTTCGGCACGGCCACGGGCCTGATGCGGGAGGACCTGCAGCGCATGGGCGCCCTGGTCCGCTAGGGCGCGTCCCTGCCGCTCGGCGGCACGGACGCGTCCGTCATCGCGGTCGCCGAGCGGGTCAAGACACTGCGCATCGCCACAACCGATAGGCGTCACTTCACCGTGGTGAGGACGCGGCGCGGGGAAGCCTTCACCCTCTACCCGGCGTAGCTGCTACCCCATCTGACCTGCGGCGGTTATAAAATCCGACCGCAAATCAGCGTCTCGGTCATCTCCCGTTCGGCGAGCCGGAGCGCCTCCAGCTCTTCCTTCGCCTTCTTCGTCTTCGACCCAACCCGCTTGCAGAACATCAGCGCCAGCTCATCCCGCACACGCATCCGGGTCTTGTGCGCCAGGCATGCCATCAACGCGACCCGCTTGACCGGCGTGTACGCCTTCAGCTCGGACGCGTCCGCCGCGTCGGCCTCCCCGGCGAAGTCCGTGACCTTCCGCGGTGCGACGCCGTCCGCTCACGCCCCGCTGTCGCCCAGCCCGTCCAGCCAGTCCAGCTGCGCGATCAGCCGCTTGAAGTGCGACCAGGTTGGACTCTGCGCGAACTTCTTCAGCCGGCTGTACTGCGTGGTGCCGTCCGCGTCGCGCTCCTCCAGCAATCGCAGCAGCCCCGCCCGCTCCACCGCGCTCATCCGGTCATGGATGCCCGCGCAGATCGACGCGTTGACCTCCTTACGGACGGTCGAGGCCATCGCGCCCAAGGTGGAGAACGCCGACAGCTCCAGCCCGGCCCCACGACCTTCTCCAGCGCGATGTTGATC
This sequence comes from Streptomyces sp. MK37H, assembly GCF_018035285.1. Lineage (NCBI taxonomy): Bacteria > Bacillati > Actinomycetota > Actinomycetes > Kitasatosporales > Streptomycetaceae > Streptomyces > Streptomyces sp. MK37H. The sequence continues at coordinate 11,856 of NZ_JAAAYH010000174.1, forward strand.
AGATCCGCCGGGGCGGTTCTTCGCCGCGGCCTCACTCCGGATCGACGCCTCGGCGATCCGGCGGGCCTCAGCCTGGTTGGAGACCACACCGACCCGCTGCCGCACCAGGCCCCGGTGGTTCTTCGCAGCCTACACCGCCTGGTACACCGGCAGCGTGCCCTCTGGCAGCTCTACCGCCCGCCGGACAAGGTCCACCACCATCTCCGGGACGTCCTCCAGCCTGGGAAACACTGCCCTTGCCGGAAATCTCATCCGTGCAGGTCACGCTGCATGTCGGTATTCGTGGAGGATGCCTCCGAGGCGATCGTGCCGACGTATGTCGAGGCGGGCTAACGTGTCCGGCTCGTCGATCGGCGGGGGCAAGGGGTGGAGCGGTCTGGTGTTGGCGATGCCTTGGTGTGGTCGATGTCCGTTGTAGAACTGCTCGAACTCGTGCAGGGCGTGGAGGAGGTGCCGCTGGTTCCAGATCAACGTGCGGTCCAGTAGCTCGCGGCGACAGGTCTGTACCCACCGTTCCGTGATCGAGTTCATTCGTGGCATCTGGATGCCGCTGAGCACGACGTCGATCTCCGCGTCCCTGAGGACGGCATCGAAGAGGTCGGGGAACTTCCCGTCCCGGTCCCGGATCATGAAGCGTGCCCGGCAGCCGAGGTCTTCGATGTCCATAACGAGGTTCTTCGCCGCCTGCGCTACCCAGGAGGCGGTCGGATGCGCGGTGGCGCCCAAGACGCGGATCCGGCGACTGCCGTGTTCGATCACCACGAGCACTTACATCCGTATCCCCGACAGGGTGACTGTTTCCATGAAATCGCAGGCCAGCAACGCATCAGCCTGGGAGCGAAGGAAATCGGCCCAGGTACCGGAGTTCCGCTCGGGCGCAGGGTCGATGTCGGCATCCTTGAGGATTTCCCACACAGTGGACGCGCCCACTCTCACCCCCAGCACGAGCAGCTCGCCGTGTAGACGTCTGTACCCCCAGCTCGGGTTCTCGTTCGCCAAGCGCAGCACCAGGAGGCGGATCGAGCGCACCTTGCGCGGCCGTCCCGGGCGCTTGGGCCGGCAGGAGAGGGCATGGCGGCGCGCGACGAGGGTGCGGTGCCAACGCAGCACCGTGTCGGGGCGGACGAGCAGCCGTAATCTTCGCAGGATCGTGCAGTGGCAACCGGTGCAGCTGCGCCGCCAGGAATGCCCGATCGCTGGGCGTGAACTGGACCCGTTCTTGCCGCGTGGAGCGCCAGCCTCGCGAGAGCGCCTGTTCTGGCGACTTCGCCGGTCGATCTCCGGTACACCGCGCGCACCGCCCCGCCAGGGCGGATGACATTATCGGCAAGCGCAGCCTCAGAACGGCTGGCTGCTCCTGAGGTCTGGCAGATCCGAACCAGGAGGTCAGTCCGGGTGACATACTTCCCGGCACCCACAGGGTGAGGCAGTCGGCGCGCCTGCCAATTGCCGGTACCGACTCATTGCCATCTCTGTTTGCGGCTTCCGGCTCGGTTCTTCGCGATGTTTCGGATCTTCTTTGTGCTGCCTGACTCGGCGACCAGGGCGAGTACCGCCAGCGATGTCGAATGCTCGGCGAGGAAGCGCTGCATCCAGTCCGTGACCTTGGCCAACTCGGCCGATGTCGGCATATGGCCATCCTCGATGGACAGGTAGAACAGCCAGTCGTGGATGCGGCGGCGAATGAACTCGCGGTTCCCTTCCGTCTTGAGCTGGTCGATCTCTGGCAGTAGTTCGGCCGACCACTGCCGGAACTCGGCAGGACCGGTCACCTTCCTCGCAATCCTGTCCAAGAGGTCGACCACCGCCGTCTTGGACACCATCTCGATGGGGTCGCGCAGGATCGTGGCCACAATCGCGCGGTCTCGGTCGCGGCTCCGCGAGGAGGCGGTTACCGAGACGACGCGTTGGTACACGGACGATCGGACGTGCTCGTCCGCGACGGCATCGTCGACGTCCACGTCGACGATGCCGGCCCCCGTTAGCAACTCGGCCACATCGGAATGCAATGTCATCGCTTCATCCCTTGCCGCAAGTTTGGTTCTTGGCGGCCTCGCGCTGCTCCCGTTCAGTCCGCTCCTCCGCCTGATTTCGCCTGCCGAGCTTCCTGACAGCTTTCCTGATCTCCGTCTTGTAATGTTCCACTGCTTGTCGCTGCGTGCGCGTGAGCTCTGGTTGGCCGTCGATGGGGTGGCCGTTTGGCCCGATCCGCACCTCGCGGCCACCGCCACCGGTGACATGAGCGTGCGCTGGCTTGTCGACGTCGTACTCGTGCACGACGATGCGCACGCCGTTCTTGCTGACGTCGAGGAGGGAGAGTCCGAGAGGGTCAAGCCACATGAACGGGTTGGGAACGTAATTGTGCGGTGCGTAGCCACCGGCGAGACCGATCGGATCTGAGGTGAGGTAGCGGGCGGTTTCGGGATCGTAGTAGCGGAAGTGGTTGTAGTTCAGGCCGGTTTCTGGATCGGCGTATTGGCCGGGAAAGCGTAGGGGGCAGTCGACGACGCTCCCATCACCGATGGGTGGGGTGGGGAGGGAGGTGCCCCAGAGGGTGGTGCGGTGTTGCCAGGCCAAACGACCGTCGGGGGTGAGGAGTTCAGTGGGGGTGCCGACAGTGTCGGTGATGATGGCGTAGTGGCGGGTGGCGTCCAGTTCGCGGTGAGTTTGGGTCAGAGGGCAGTGAGTGCCGGGACTGTAGTTCCAAGTCGTGGTAGCGCCGTCGCGGGTGGCTTGCTCGGCGAGGCGGGTGCCGTCCCAGGTGAAGGTCAGCGATGTTCCGTCTGAGCTGGTCTTCGTGAGGCGGCGCCCCAGGGGGTCGTAGGCGTAGGCCCACTCCTCGCCGAGCGGAGTGGTGGTTTTGGTGAGCTGGTCTTGGGCGTTCCAGGTGTAGGTCCAAGAGCGAGTTTGACCGCTCGGGAGTTTGCGGGCTTTGCGGATGAGGCGGCCGGCGGCGTCATGTTCGTAGGTGGTGCGGCCCGCGCGGCGGATGAGGGTGCCGCTGTATGCCCGGTCGCCTCCTGAGTCATGTGCTGGGGCTGTGGCGTGGGCTTGGTTGCCGGCTGTGTCGTAGGCGTAGGTCTCGGACCATCCATGAGCTTGTACGCCGGTGACGCGACCTGTCGGTCCCAGGGCGAAGTGCCGCGTGCCGGTGGTCAGTTCGCGGATCTGGGTGACGTAGCCGTCGGAACGGTAGGTGTAGGTGCGGTGTTGGAGAAGGTAATCCGGGGAGGAGGAGATCGACTGGGCCGCCAGGCGATCCGTTGAATCCCACGCCTGAGCGAGGGTGGCGGCTCCCATGGCCCGCTGAGTTTCGCGGCCCGCCGCGTCGTAGGTGAAGGTGAGGGTGTTGTCGGCGGTGGTGAGCGTTGCGGGGCGGCCTGTGGGGTCGTAGGTCCAAGTGGAGATCAGGCCCGAGGGCATAGAACGATGGGTCTGGTGGCCCGCCGCGTCGTAGCCGTAGGTCGTGGTGCGGCCGTTCACGGTCTCCGCGACCAAGCGGCCCAACCCATCGCGTTCCAGTACCAGTTCGGCATCCCCGTTTGTGGCGCGGATGAGGGCGCCGTGGGCGTCGTAGGCGTAGGTCGTCTCTTCACCGGTGGTCTCGTCCCGCTGGGTGATGGGCTGTCCCGCTGGGTCGAGGGTATAGCGGAGAGTTTGACCGAGTGGGTTGGTCTGGGCGGTGAGGCGGCCGGCGGCATCGTGTTCGTAGGTGCGGGTGCAACCGTTGAAGTCGGTTTCGGAGGTGAGCCGTCCGGCCCCGTCGTAGGTGTAGGTCCAGGTCAGGCCCTGAGGTCTGGTGACGGTGGTCAGCCGCAGTTCGGTGTCGTAGCCAAAGGCGTATTGCGCGCCGTCGGGATCGGTACGGGTGGCGGGCCGGTCGAAGTGGGTGTGGGCGGTGGTGTGTCCGGCTTGGTCGGTGTGGCGGGCGAGGTTGCCTTCGGCACCGCCCCGAACCCGCCGAGCCGCCTCCTATCCCGCCCGCCGGAGACGGTCACGGTCGCCGGATGGGCCGAGGTCTGGTGGCAGACCGTAGACGTCGGCGACAACGCCGAGGCGTTCTACCGCAGCGTGCTTATCTGCCACATCCTGCCTTGCTGGGGTGCCACCGCCCGCGTCGACCGGATCACTCCCGCCGACGTCGAGGTCTGGCTCAGACCCTGGACGCTGCCGCACGTCGGTTCGGCGTCCGGGGATGCTGGCCTCACCCGTGTCGGCCAGCCCATCAGACCACCATCACCAGAGCCTCAGCACTACGGGGAACGGTCTTCTCCTCGGCGAGAAGCGATCTATGATGAGCGGTGAACCCGTACGTCAGCCCCACTCGTGAACGCCCCGACCGAAACCCCGGCTTCAGCGGACAGTTATGCGACAGCGGTGGATGTTGACGGCTCGCGCCCGTGCCAGCGCGCGGGAGGTCGACGACAGGGAGCTGGCTGCGTTCCTGGCTGGCGAGGCTCTCCTCGAAATACGTGCTCTGGCTCGGCGTGCCGGGGGAGCGCCGGAGGAGGCTTCGCCCACGGAGACTATCGGCCAGATCAAGGACCTGGCCGACTTCTGCTGCGACATGCGGGCCGTTGTCGCCTCGCGTCGCTGGCGGCCCTCCCGTGGCGGCGTTGCCTCCGGCAGGCGGGAGCGGGCGGTGCGCAAACGGCCGATGAGCTATCGGTGGAGCGTCGCTGGTGAAGCGCGGCGGGCGTGGATCCTGCGTCGCATCGACGAGGCCGGGTACAAGTGGACACCGCCACCTGCGCTGCCGACACCCCGAAAAGGCGTGCCGCCTCTAGGCCTCTGGCAGCGCCTGCACCTGCTGGCAGGCTGGCCGGTGAAGACCCCGCCCGGCTGCCGGCCGCTTCCCCACCGGGCCCGCTGCCTGAAAGCCCTCGACCGCGACGGGATCTTCGCTCTCTACCAGGAGGCGGGGCAGTTGCGCCTGGGGCTGGGGAAGGCGAGCCCCTGGCTGTACGCGCACCTCGATCCCGACGCCACCCACTATGTCTTTCCGGATCCAGCTTCCTACTACTGGCCCGATCCGGGCGCGGGACGCCACTGGTGGGAGTGCCGTGTCCTGGTGCGCGTGATCGACGGCGAACAGGTCGATAGCAGCCTCGCCGTGCTCCCCGAAACGTTCATCGCCTTGACCTCAACCGTGCCTCGCCTTCGGCAACGCCGCCTCGCCCTCACCGCCCGGCTCACCGAGCGGGATATCTACCTCTGGAGCCGAGATCACGAGTCGGCCTGCACTCCAGAAAGCTGTGGATCCCCACAGTCCGACGAACCCCCGCGCGTCCAGAAGCTTCCGCTCGGGCCGCCAGCTCGACCGTGAGCCCAGCGGCTAGATGCGTTGTCCCGGCACGTTGGTGACGGGCGACGCGCTGTGAGGGGTGCTTGAACGGGGCGAGGGCCTCTGGTTTCGGTGGGGATTGCGACATCTACCGCCGGCACG